>JAWARX010000135.1:0-6582 GCA_038893155.1 Halalkalicoccus sp. | reverse complement strand
AAGAGCGTCGTGCTATACCCGACCTACGCTCGGCTCGTCTTCGCTTTCATCCCGATTCCAGCTGTTCGCCGACGAGCCGATCCGCACGCTTGATGAACGCTCGCTTTTCGTCCGCTGGAACCGTCGCGCCCGCGGCGACGTCGTGGCCGCCGCCGTCGCCGTCGACCGCGCGTGCGGCCTCCCCGACGACCGCCGAGAGGTCCAGCCCGTTCCGAACGAGCGCGCGCGTGCCACGGGCCGACACCTTCGCGTTCTTTTCGTCTTTCGCCGCGAACGCGACGATCGGTTTCTCGGGGTCGGTCCCCTCGGAGCCGAGCGCCATCCCCGCGACGATCCCGACGATCGTCTCGGGGATCCGATCCCCGGCGTCGAACCACTGGAGGTGATCCTCGTGGTCGATCCCGATCGACTTCACGAGGCGCAGGCCTTTCGAGAGGTTGCGCCGGTGGTTTTTCAGTAGCTCGCGGGCCGCATCGAGCGCGCCGTCGCGATCCCCCAGACAGACCGCTAGTCCCACGCCCGCGCGTTCGTAGCGCGCGGTTGCGTTGAGCAGGGTGGAAAACTCGCTCGCGTCCCGGAGTTCGGTTCCCCGCTTCTCGCGTGCGAGCGTGTAGGTCGTCCCGACGAGCGTGTCTATCTTCTCGCTCGGAACGCCGCTCGCGACGGCCCGCCGAACCAGCGCGCTCGCGATCGTCCGCTTCTCGTCGTCCGCGAGATCCGCCCAGCAACGCCACTCGCCGTTCTCCCGGAGGTCGAGGTCGAGCCCGTCGAGGAACCGAAGGGTACCGTTGGAATCCCCCGAGATCCCCGGAATTCCGACGTCACTCGTGTACTCAAGGAGCTTGGGGATCGGGCGGGTCTGGGTGCCGTACAGCGCCAGATCGGTTCCCGTATCTAGCACGCCCGCCTCGCGCCCCTCGGCGACGATCGCCGCGTTCGCTCCGGCGAGTTCGCCGCCGCTCGCCTGCATGTCCCCGACCGCGCCGACGACCGCCAGCGCCGCGAGATCGCGGTTGTCGGTCCCCCCGAGGGCCCGCGAGAGCAGGTATGCGGTACCGGCCCCCGAGAGTTCGGTGGCCCCGTTCAGCCCTTCGAGAAGCGGGTTGCAGTGAAACTCGGTGTCGGCGTCGGCTGGCTGGTGGTGATCGCAGACGACGGGCGTGAAGTCACCGGCGTCCTCGTGGTCGACGATGACATCGAGCTGGCCGCTCCCGAAGTCGGTAAACAGCACCGTCTCGAACTCGCTTTCCGCGATCCGTTCGATCTCGTCGCCGTCGAGTTGTTTCGCGAACGTCGCCTCGAAGGTGATCTCCGCGCGTTCGAGCGCGCTCGCGGCGATCCCCGCGCTGGCGAGCCCGTCGGCGTCGATGTGCGAGACGAGCAGCACCTCGCTTGCCTCCTCCAGACGACCTGCGCAGGCGCTCGCCCGTTCGTCGAGTTCGGGAACCGGGCCGGTCATTGCCGACCCTTGGCCCGTCACCGGCTATAAACTCCCGGAGTCGATGGGGAGGGTTTATCCGCCGTTTGCCCTACTCCCGGTATGGGTTCGAACTCGCTCGCGACGCTCGCCCTGAAGCTCCTCGTGATCGGGCTGTTCGCGCTCACCGTCGTTGCTACCTATACGATCAGCCGTAGTGCCGGCCCCGCAGCCGCGATCCCGAGTCTGGTCGGTATTTACCTTTCGATCTGTCTCGGCGTCGGCGTCTTTATCACGAGCCTGCTCGACCCTCGATTTCAGGTCGCGTTCGCGGCCGGACTGGCGGCCCTCGGGGGGTCGCTGTACCTCACCGGCCGGCCGCTTCTCGGGGCGGTTCTCGCCGGCGTCGGTCTGTTCGTCCTGGGGACGAAGGGGCGCGAACTCACGGGGTAGCCGCCGAGAACCGGCCGTTCGGCCGTTTTATTCCACGTCGAACGAAAAACTGAACGTGCTCTCGGACTACGCGGTTACCGTTCTCACGAAACTCCTCGCCGTGGGCCTGCTGGCGGTCACGGCCGTCGGGACCGTCGTCCTCCTCGCGGAGGGCGACCTTCGAGGCGCGGTCCCCGGTCTGCTCGGGCTGTACGTCGGTCTGATCCTCGCGGCCGGCGTGTTCACCGAGTCCCTGTTCGAACCCCGGATCCAGGTCGCCTTCGCGGTCGGGTTCGTCGCGTGGGGCGGCTACGTCTATCTCGATCGGAGCGCCCTCCTCGGCGCGGTGCTCGTCGTGACGGGCGCGGTCTGGGTCATCGAGCAGTTTCGCGAGCTCGCCCGATAGCGAAACCGAAAAGCGCCCGCCCGAACGAGGCCGGATATGCACGCCGCCTACCCGCCGCCGCTCGCCCGCGGCGATACGGTCGCCGTGATCGCGCCCTCCCACGCCGCCCCGCGGGGCGCACTCGCCCGCGGCGTCGAGCGGCTTCGCTCGTTCGGTCTCGCGGTCGAGGTCTTCGACACCGCGACCCGCACCACCGAGTGGCTCCGGACGAACCCCGAGGCGCGCGCCGCGGACGTCCACCGGGCGTTCGAACGTGAAGATATTCGAGGAATCGTCGCCGCGATGGGCGGCAACTGCCAGCTCCAGCTGCTCTCTCATCTCGACCCCGAGGTCCTCCGGGCAAACCCCACGCGCTTTTTCGGTGCGAGCGACAACACCCACCTCCACCTGTTTCTCGACGCCCTCGGGATCGTCTCGTTTTACGGCGGACAGCTGTTTCCCGACCTCGTCGCCGACCCGCGAATGCGCCCAGCCACCCGCGGGTGGATCGAGCGGGCCTTCTTCGAGACGCCCTTCGGCCCCGTCGAACCCGTTGCGGAGTGGACCGACGAGTACTACGACATAGAGAGCGACCTACCTCGGACGTGGTTCGAGAGCGAGGGATGGATCTGGCGGGCGACCGACGAACGGATCACCGCGCCCGTCACGGGGGGCTGTCTCGCCATGCTCGAATCCCAGCTGCTGACCGACACCCCGTATTTCACCCGCGAGACCTGCGAGGGGCGGATCCTCGCCGTCGAGACCTCCGGCGAGACGCCCGAGGCCGCGATGGTCGAGCGGTTTTTCATGGCGCTCGGCGAGCGAGGGATCCTCGAGGCCTGCGAGGCGCTCGTCGTCGGCAGGCCAGAGACGCCCGGTTCGACCCTCAGGGAGCGAGAGAAGTACCGTCGTCGACAGCGTCGCACCATCGAGGCGACGGTCCGGGAGTACGCCGCCCTCCCGGTCGTCTTCGATCTGGACTTCGGTCACGCAGCGCCGGACCTGCCCCTGCCGCTTGGCGCGCCGATGACGATCGACGCGGCCGGGCGGACGATCCGGTTCGGTCGTTCGTAGCTCACTCGTGATACGTCGGCGCGGCCCGCTCGACCACGCCGCAGGCGAGTTCCTCGAAGTCCGCGCTCTCGGGGACGACGTCGACCGCGATCCCCTCGCGCTCTGCGGTCTCGCGCGTCGGCTCCCCGATCGCGCCGACGACGGCGACAGAAAGCCCCTCGATTGCCGCATCGCGCAGGCCGCGCTCGGCGGCCGCCGCGAGGAAATGCTCGACCGTCAGCGAGGAGGTAAACAGCGCGCCCTCTAGCTCCCCGGCGGCGGCCCGCTTCGCCGACACTCCCGCCGCGGGCGGGCGGACCAGCTCGTACAGCACCGTCTCGTGGACGTACGCGCCCGCGTCGTTCAGTCCCTCGGTGAGGACGGAACTGCCGTGATCCGAGCGGGCGACCTCGACGCGCGCGCCCGCCACCTCGCCGTCGAGCGCACGAACCAGTCCGCCCGAAGAGAACTCCTCGGGGATCAGATCCACCTCGTAGCCGGCCTCCCGGAGCGCTCTCGCCGTCCGGTTTCCGATCGCACAGACCGTTCCCGACGCTTTCCAGCCCTCCTTTCGAGCGAGCTCGACGCCCGTCTTGCTCGTGAGGACTGTGTACTCGCCGTCCTCGCGTGGCGTCGCCCCCGTGGGCTCGACCGCGAGCATCGGGTCCGGTACCGGCTCCGCGCCGAGCGATTCCAGTAGCTCGATCGCCTCCGCGAGCCGGTCGTCGTCCGGCCGGAAGACGGCGATCCGGGTCTCCTGGGTCACGTCTCTTCACCCCCCGACCCTGGACGCAAAGCGTCCGATCCGTCCGCGTACAGCCCCGCGACCCCGCCGATCACCGTCACCGCGGGCGGCTCGATCCCCGCTTCGTCACGCACCGAGACGATCGTTTCCAGCGTGCCCGCGACCGCCCGGCCCTCGGGCCAGGTCCCCCGCTCGATCAGCGCGACGGGCGTCTCGGGGTCCATTCCCGCCTTCCGGAGCGCCGCGACGTACTCGGGCAGCTTGCCCACGCCCATCAGCACGACGATCGTGCCACCGGTCGCCGCGAGCGCCGCCCAGTCGACCGCCGACTCCTCTTTCGTGGGGTCCTCGTGACCGGTGACGAACGAGACCGAGGAGGCGTGATCGCGGTGGGTGACGGGGATCCCGAAGACGGCGGGCGCGGCGATCGCCGAGGTGATCCCGGGAACCACTTCTACTGGAACGGCGCGCTCGCGGAGGTACTCCAGTTCCTCGCCCCCGCGCCCGAAGACGAACGGGTCCCCACCCTTCAGCCGGACGACCGTCTTCCCGTCGCGGGCGAGTTCGGCGAGCCGCTCGTTGATCTCTTCTTGGCTCGTGCGCTCGCCGCCCGCACGCTTCCCCACGTCCTCGCGTCTGTCCTCGGGGATGGACTCGATGATCTCCGGGCCCGGCAGTTTGTCGTGGAGCACGACGTCGCTTTCCTCGATCAGCCGTCTTGCCTTCACGGTCAGCAGTTCGGGATCGCCCGGACCGCTCCCGACGAGGTAGACGGTGCCGGTCATCCTTCCTCCTCGGTGCGCTCGGTGTCGAGTTCTTGCTCGCTGGCCTCGCGTTTGGCCTCCTCGATCAGGTCGCGTGCGCCCCGCTCTGCCAGCTCCTCGGCCAGCTCGCGGGCGGCCGCGGCGTGGCGTTCGACGGGCAGGTCGCGCGTCACCGAGATCGTCGGCTCGCCGCCGCGCGCGAGCACCTGTACGCGCGTGCGGACGTACTCGCCCTGGATCACGGCGTGCACCCCGATCGGCGCGACGCAACCCCCTCCCAGCGTCGCCAACACCGTTCGCTCGACGGTCGTCTCGACGCGCGTGCGCGGGTGATCGATCGCGTCGTTGACCTCGCGGGCCAGCTCGGTGTCGGCCATCGTCACCGCGATCGCGCCCTGTCCGGCCGCGGGCACGAACGCCTTTTCGGGCAGCTCTCGCGTCGGCACCGCCCGGTCCAGCCCCGAGCGCTTCAGTCCTGCTGCCGCGAGGACGATCGCGTCGAAGCTCTCGTCCCGCTCGAACGCGCGGCGTTCGAGATCCGAGAGCCCCTCGACCCACTCGCCGGGCCGGCGGTCGAACTCCGGGTCGGCGTCGGCGCTCGCTTTGCGCTCTTCGTCGGCGACGACCCGCCGGTCGTACTCCTCGTTCAGCGACTTCGCGAGTAGCTTTTCCACGCGGGTGTCGACGTTCCCTCTGAGCGGCTCGACGGTCAGGTCGGGCCGCTGGGCGAGCAGCTGTGCGCCCCGCCTGAGGCTGCCGGTGCCGACGGTCGCACCCTCGGGGAGCTCCGCTAAGCTCGCGCCGTCGGGCGTCACGAGCCGGTCGCCAGCGGGGGCGCGCTCGGGGATCGCGGCGACGACGAGGTCGGTGTCCTCGGTGGGCATGTCCTTCATCGAGTGGATCGCGCCATCCACCTCTCCTGTGAGGACCTTCTCGTCTAAGCTGCGCACGAACGCCCCGGTCTTTCCGAGCCGGTGGATGAGTTCGTCGCGGATCCGGTCGCCGGTCGTCTCGACTTCCACGAGCTCGACCGCCCGTCTGCGCCCGGAGAGCGCCCGCCGTACCGACTCGGCCTGTGCGAGCGCGAGGTCCGAACCGCGCGTCGCGAGCCGGATCGGGTCCGATCGCGTGGTCATACCGGCGCTTCGGCCCCCGGCGCACATATACTGTCGGACTCGTCGACGATACCTGTCGGCCCGAAAACGACGATCGAGCGTCATTTACACAGCCTTATCCAGTCAGCTATTCTGGACAACGTATGGGAACGATCGCGGAACTCGCCGTCCCGACCACGGAGTTCGCGCTTCACCAGACCCTCGAAACGGTCCCCGACGCCGAAGTGGAAGTCGAGCGCGTCGCGGCCCACGGCGAGGGTCAGCTCATGCCGTTTCTCTGGGTTCGAACGGAGGACTTCGAGGCGTTCGAGGTCGCCCTCGCCGAGGACCCGAGCCTCGCGGACGTCGAGTGCCTCTCGACGTTCGAGACCGAACGGCTCTACCGGACCCGCTGGGTCGACTCGCCGGACTGCGTGCGTGCGGTCCTCGAAAACGACTCGACGATCCTCTCTGCGACCGGCAGCGAGGAGTGCTGGCGACTCCGGATCCTCTTTCCCGACCGGGACGCCCTCTCGCGGACGTACGAGTTCTGCGAGGAGAACGACCTCTCGATCGATATCCAGCGGATCTACAACGTCGACCGGGGCAAGCAGGGGCGGTTCGGACTGACGGACGAACAAGAAGAGACGATCGCGGCCGCCTACGAGTACGGCTACTACGACGTCCCCCGG
>JAWARX010000134.1:0-6607 GCA_038893155.1 Halalkalicoccus sp. | reverse complement strand
ATTTCCTGGAGCGCCGCGAAGGCCGTCGTGGCGATTACGGCGGCGAGGATCGCCCCGCCGATCGTGGCGAGAACGACGAGCGCGTCGATCAGCTGATCGAGAAACGAGTTGTCCTCGAGCGTGTCGTAGATCTCCGAGGAGGCGGTGTCGAGCCCACGGAAGATTTTGAGCGTGCCTCAGATCAGCGTGACCGCCCCGATGACGCCCGCGCCGCCGGTGGAGCTGTCGGCTTCGCCCTCGATGTAGCCGCCGAGGAGCTCCTGGGCCGCCGGCGGGAGAAACGACTGGGTTGTAGCCGGTGACCTGGCTCGCGAGCGACTCGTCGCCGACGACGGCGGCGGCCAGAAAGACCAGCGCCAAAAGCGGGATCAGCGAGACGAACGCCTGATACGCGATGCTCCCGGCCATGAAGGGGATGTTCTCGGCGCGGACCTCCCGGACGACCGCCTGTGCGAACGACTTCGCGTCTCCGAAACGAGGACCCATCGAACCGTCCAGAGCGGGCGGGAGAATAACCCTCGCGCTTGCACCGGCCAGCCTGGGCGAGTCGTCCGGTCGTCCGGTCGCCCGACTGGCCGGGTGGTCGAACTTCCGCGCCATCGCGACGCGTCGGACGGGCGGTGAATCGGCCGCGACTGCCCCGGTGGAACCATAACGCATGTGCGCGGGCGAGCCTACGAGCCAGTAGTGACCGGAGTCGATCCCCGCCGACCCGACCGGAGCGTGTCGCGATGAGCCGGCCGCTCGCGACGGGAGCGGAGGTCTCTTCAGTCCGACCGCTCGTAGCGGTCTGTATCGCCGGCCTCGCGATCGTCCTGATCGGGCTGTTTGCGGCCCGTCCGCGCCTGCGCGACGCTACCGCGGTTGCCTCGGCCCTCGCGATGGCCGCCGTCGTCTGGAGCATGCTCCCCGGTGTCCGCTCCGGGGCGGTCTACGTCACCGAGGTCGGTACGCTCGTCGCCGGCGTCGAAATCGCGTTCCGGGCCGACCCGCTGGGAATCGTCTTTGCGGCGACCGCGAGCGTCCTGTACGCCGTCACCGCCCTCTACAGCGTCGGCTATCTCGACGCGGAGGGGTACGCGCGAACGCGCTACTTCGCCGCCCTCTCGGTCTGTCTCGGCGCGGCGATGGGCGTCGCCTTCGCCCCGAACCTTCTCGTGCTGTTCGTCTGCTACGAGCTGATGACGATCGGAACGTACCCGTTGGTCGTTCACGACGAAAGCGAGAAAGCGCGTCGGGTCGGCTACGAGTACCTCGCGTACGTACTCGGCGGTGGCGTCCCGATCCTCGCGGGGACGGTAATCGTCTTCTCGATGGCCGACACCGTCGCCTTCTCCGCCAACGGGATCGACGCCCTCGCCGCCGCGGCGGCAACCGAACCGTGGCTCGCGGGAGCCGCCTTCGCCCTGCTGGTCGCGGGCTTCGGCGTGAAGGCCGCGCTCGTTCCTGTCCACTCGTGGCTCCCGAGCGCGATGGTCGCGCCCACGCCCGTCTCGGGCATCCTCCACGCCGTCGCGGTCGTCAAATCGGGCGTCTTCGGGATCGGCCGCGTCGTCCTCGACGTCTTCGGGCCCGAACTCTCGACCGCGATCGGCGGGGCGAGCGCCCTCGCCGTCGTCGCCGGCCTGACGATCCTTCTCTCGAGCCTGCTCGCGCTCCGTCAGGACGAGCTCAAACGCCGGCTCGCCTACTCGACGATCGCCCAGCTCTCGTACATCGTCCTCGGGATCGCGCTGCTCGCGCCCGCGAGCCTCCTCGGCGCGCTGGTCCACCTGCCCGCACACGCGGTCGCGAAGCTGACGCTGTTTCTCTGCGTCGGCGTGCTCGCGAGCGAGTGTGGAATAAAGCGCGTCAGCGAGTGTGCCGGCGTCGGCGCGCGCCTCCCGCTGACGATGGCCGCGTTCGCCGTCGGCGCGCTCAGCCTCGCGGGCATTCCCCTGCTGGCCGGCTTCGTCAGCAAGTGGTTCCTGCTCGTCGGGAGCGCCGAGGCCGCCCCGCTCGCGCTCGCGGTCTTCTTCGCCTCGGGCGTGCTCAACGTAGCGTACTTCTGGCCGATCGTCTACGCCGCCTTCTTCGAGTCACCCGAACGGGCGGACCCGAAACCCGTGGTGCGCGGACCGCTCGGCGGGTCGGGTGGGTCGAAGGAGACGCTCAGAGCCGACGGCGGGCGCTCTCGCTTCGGCGAGACCGCCCCGAGCATGCTCGTCGCCCTCGCGCTGACCGCCGCCGGAACCGTCGCGCTCGGGGTCGCGCCCGATCCGGTCATCGAGGTCGCCCGGCTCGCGACCGAGAACGCGCTGGGGGTGAGTCCGTGAACTGGCTGCTCTCGGCCCCGCCCGCGCTGTTCGTCGCCGTGGCCGCACTCGCCGTCCTCGTCTCGCGGCGTCTCGGACTCGCCCTCTCGGGGATCGCGCTCGCATGCGTCGCTGGCTGGGCGCTTTCGGTGCCCGACGGCGTCGGTCCGACGGCGACGTTTCTGGGCTTCGAGCTGCTGGTCGTCCACGTCGATCCGGTCGCACGGCTCGTCGCGCTCGTCTTCGGCGGCTTTGGGCTCGCGGCGGTGGGCTACGCCGGCCTCGTCGGGCTGGATCGCACCCGCCTCGCGTGTGCGCTCGTCTACACTGCGGCGGCGCTCTGGACGGTCACCGTCGGCGACTGGCTGTCGCTGCTCGTCGGCTGGGAGCTGCTCGCGGTGAGCGCGACGCTTCTGCTCTGGCTTGGCCGGGGCGAGGCGGTCCGGGCGGGCTATCGCTACGCGCTCGCCCACGCGATCGGCGGCACCGCGCTGTTCGTCGCGATCGCGTTTCACGCCGTCTCGGTCGGGACCGCCCCGGACGCGCTGTGGTTCGACGGCGGGCTGGCGGGCGAGGCGGCGCTGTTCGCGGGATTCGGCATCGCCGTCAACGCCGCTGCCGTGGGCGTCCACGCGTGGTTACCGGACGCGTACGCCCGCCCGCACGTCGCTTCGTCGGTCTTCCTGTGTGCCTACACTACGAAGGTCGCCGTCTACACCGCCCACCGGGCCTTCCCCGAGGGGAACCTCCTCCTCGCGTACGCTGGCGGGGGAATGGCGGTCTACGGCGCGGGCTACGCGCTCGCCCAGAAGGACATGCGCCGGCTGCTCGCCTACCACATCCAGGCGCAGGTCGGCTACATGCTCGCCGGGATCGGGATCGGCTCGACGCTCGGGATCGCGGGGGGCTTTTTCCACCTGTTCAACAACGTGCTGTACAAGGGCCTGCTGTTCATGCTCGCCGGAATCCTCATCCTCCGATTCGGCGAAGAGCGCCTGGACCGCTTCGGCGCGCTCGGAACCGCGATGCCCGCCGTCGCACTCGCCTTCGCACTCGCCGCCCTCTCGATCGCTGGTATGCCGGGGACGAACGGATTTATCAGCAAGGGGATGGTGCTCGACGCGGCGAGCGAGGCCGGAGCCCGCCCGCTGTACTGGCTGTTGCTCGCCGGCTCGGTCGGAACCGCCGCCTCCTTCGCGAAGTTCGGCTACTACGCGTTTCTCGACGGGGGATCGATCGCTTCCGACAGGAAGCGGGGAATGGGCCGGACCCACGCCGCCGTCACCCTCCCGCTCGCCGGGCTCTGCGTTCTGTTGGGCCTTCGACACGACCTCCAGTTCGCCCTGCTTCCGGTCGGGGAGGTGTGGAAGACCGATCCCTACACGGCGAGCTACATGGCCGAGAAGATCGCCTTCGGGACGGCGGGTGTCGCGGGGTTCCTGCTCGCAAAGCCCCTGCTGAAGCGCCTCGACGGCGGCACCGACGTGAACGCGCTGCACGACCCGCTCGCGCTCTACGGGGCTCGAGCGGTCTCGGGCTCGATCGAGCGGGCGTTCGCTCGCGCCGACCGGGTTGGGGAGGTCCTCGCCGCCCGCGCCGTGGACCTCACACGGGGTGAAGAGGCCCCGGTCAGGAGCCTCCTCCCGATATGGCTGCGCGGCGAGGACGGCGAGCTGAGCGCGACGCTCGCGATCGGGCCAAGCGTCGCGCTCGTCCTCTGTGTGCTCGCGGTCTCGCTGCTGATCGCCCTGCTCCTGTAGCGAACGGAGATGTAGAAACCCTCATGTGGCGATCGGCCCACCGACCGGTAATGAGCGAGCCGCGTCGGCCGGTGACGGAGCCGCCCTGTGGTCCCTCGCAATGATCGGGACGACGTGGCTCGTGGCCGCGACGCTCGCCACCCCGCTCGTCGGTGCCGTCCTCGCCGTGCTCGCCGATCGCCGGGTCGAACGCACCGGCTGGCCGATCGCCGCCCTCGCACTCGGCGCGACGACCCTCCTGACCGGTGGCCTCGCGATCGAGATCGTCACGGCCGGCCCGGTCCGCGAGACGTTCGGGGGCGAGCGAGTCGTCGAAATAGGCGTGCGCGCCGACGCCTTCTCGGCGATCATCGCGCTACTCGACGTCGTCCTCGCGCTCGGCACGCTTGCGTACACCCGCCGGGCCGGCCCCCGCGGGAACCGGTTTTACGCCGGCTACCTCGTGTTCGTCGCGAGCGTGCTCGCGGTCACGCTCGCAGGCGACCTGCTCACCGTCTTTCTCGGGATCCAGCTGATGGTGCTCGCCGCCGCACGCCTCGTCACGAGCGCCGACTCCGAGCGGGCAGACTACGCCGCCCGAAAACTCCTCGTGGTCGGATCGGTCGGCGCGGGCGTCTACCTGCTCGGGGTCGCGCTCGTCGCGTGGGCGACCGGCTCGATCTACATGGACAGCGCTGCCGAGGGCCTGACGGCGACCGGCCACACGGAGCCCGTCGTCCTCGCGGCGTTCGTCGCGAGCGCGGGCGGGCTCGGGGTGGTCGTCGCACTGGTGCCGTTTCACACGTGGCTCGCGGAAGCCCACGCGGTCGCCCCCGACGCGGTGAGCGCGCTGCTGTCGGGCGTGGTGCCCGCCGCGGCCGTCTACGCGTTCGTCCGCGTGACGTTCACCGTCTTCGGAACCGACTTCCTCGCTTCGAACGCCGTCGTCGTCTACTGGCTGTTCGGCGTCGGGATCGCGACGACGATCGTCGGCGGGCTCTTCGCGCTCGCACAGACCGAGATCAAGTTCGTGCTCGCGTACTCGACGATCTCGCAGTTCGGGCTTGTGGTCATGGGACTCGGCGTCGCAAACGAGATGGCGCTGTTCGGCGCGATATTCCAACTTGTCGGTCACGGGCTGGTCAAGGGCGCACTCTGTGTCGTCGCGGGGATCTTCTTCGTTCGTTTCGGCGCGAAGTCCCTCTCGGAGTACGCGGGACTGGCGAAACGAATGCCCGCGACGGGCGTCGCCTTCGCCGCCCTCGGTATCGCGATGATCGGCCTGCCGCCGACGGTCGGCTTCGTCGGAAAGTGGCACATCGCGCTCGGCGCGGTCCAGGAAGGGCTGTGGCTCGTGACGGCGGTCGTCCTCGTGAGCACGCTGTTCTCGCTGGGCTACGTCGTCCCCTTCATCGACCGGCTCTACTTCCCGGAGGGCGGGGCCAGCGAACGCGAGGAAGGCGTGATCACACGCTGGACGGTCCTCCTCGTCGTACTCGCGGCGGCGAGCGCCTTCGCGTTCGGGCTGGCCTCGGCGTGGATCGAACTCCTGTTGCGGCCGGCGGTCGAGGACCTCTTGTGATCAGCCCAGCCGACCCACGTCCGAGAGCGCCGCCGTCGCGGTCTCGGGCCCGCCCGCCCCGCGCCCGCTGATGTTCAGCCGCCCCGCGTGAGACGTCTCGATCTGGACGATGTTCCTCGTGCCGGTGACCGCCAGGGTGCCGTTCTCGGGGATCAGTCGTGGCCCGACGCGCACGCTCTCGCGGGTCGCCTCGCCGATCAATCGCACGGTGCGGCCGTCCTCCGCGGCGAGTTCGAGCGCGCTGCCGGGCACGTTCTCGATCCCCTCGACCTCGGCGTCCGAAAGCGTGAACTCCCGGTCGCCAGCCGAGAGGACGTTCGCCATGATCACGCACTTCAGGGCGGCGTCGATTCCCTGCACGTCGAAGGAGGGGTCGGCCTCCGCGACGCCAAGGTCCTGGGCCTCCGCGAGGACGTGATCGTAGTCCAGTCCCTCTGCGGCCATTCGCGTGAGGATGAAGTTCGCGGTGCCGTTGAGCACGCCGCGCGCGGCGGTGATGTGTCCGGGCCCGAAGTCCTCGATCGTCGAGATAGCGGGGATCGCGCCCCCCACGGTCGCCTCGAAGCGCACCTCGCCCGCGCTCTCGCGTTCGGCCGCGCGCAGGTCGCCGTAGCGCTCGGCGACCGGGCCCTTGTTCGCGAGCACGACGTGGCGATCGCGTTCGAGCGCCGAAACGACGTGCGAAAAGCCCGGTTCGGCGTCGCCCAAGGTCGTGGGAGTGGCTTCGACCAGCGTGTCGTACTCGCCGTCGAGCGCAGCTTCGAGATCCCCGGAGCCGACCCGCCCGGTCTCGTCTTTGCGCGCCAGTACCGTCTCGGGCTCCAGTCCGTCGGGATCTATCGCGGCGCTTTCGGAATCCGCGATCGCCACCACGGAGTGGCCGTACTCCCCGGCGAGTTCGAGCACCGAACGCCCGACCGCGCCCGCACCGACGACGGCGAGCCTCACGCTTCTGCCCCCCGATCGAGCTGGGGTTCGATCACGAGCAGCCC
>JAWARX010000133.1:0-6610 GCA_038893155.1 Halalkalicoccus sp. | reverse complement strand
GGGCCTGTTCGGCCTTCGCACGGATCGCCTCCTCGTCGTCCAGCATGCGTCGGTCGCCCCACTCGCGGGCGGCGTCGAGGAAGCGCTCGCTCGGCTCGATCTCGATCAGAACGACACCCCCTCGCCGGTGAACGCCTGCTCCCAGACGGTGCGCTCTTCACACCGGTGACAGCGCCGGTAGAGCGGGCTCGATTCGAACTCGGCGAGCCGCCCCATCTCGCCGGAGTCGGTACACTCGACGTACATCAGCGCTCGGGCGGAAACGTCTCGGGTGCGGGATCGGCCTCGGCGAGTTCGGCGTACAGGTAGACGAGGAGGATGCCGAGAACCAACATCACGGCGAGGCCGAACAGGCCGCCGACGCCGGAGTGTCCGACCCAGCCCCCGCCGAGCGCGCCCATGCTCGACGCGACGGAAAGCGTCGTGAGCGCGAGCCAGCCGCCAAAGAGCAGGAACGCGATCGTGAGCACGGGGTTGTGCTCGATCGCGGTCTTGAGTGCCATGCTCAGTTGTCAGCGTGTGTCACAATAAAAACGTTGCCCCTCATACGAACTGTCGGCGACTGCCGCCGGTCGCCAAGCGGAGTCGGCGATCAGCGGTAACCAGTGACGACAGTCCGTGTCAGGCCATCTGTCCGGCGAGTTCGTACTCGAAGGCGACGACACCCGACAGCAAATGGCCGACCGCCGCGTAAAAATCGCTGTCGGCGAATTCGACGATATCCGCGGCACAGTCGTCGATCCAGTGGGTCATATGTTCTTCTAAGAAGACCCGCTCGTAGCCGAACGCCTCCTCCATCCCGCCGCGCTGGCGCGCGATCAGCCACCGCAGGAACGCCAGCTCCACGGCGACGAAGTCGGCCTCCTCGGGGTACTCCTCGGGGGGGTTCCAGCCCGCCGCACCGTAGCTCGCCTCGATTTCTGCTTTTCCCTTCCCCAGGAACTCCATCCCCTCGCGGTAGTGGGTCTCGTGGGCCATCACCGGCGGGCGCGGGCCGACGAACACCCGGGTGTACTCGCGTTTGAGATCGGTCCGAACGTCCTCGACCGGCCGGTCCTCGTTGTGCGCGATGAACCGCTCCAGCTTCCGAAAGCCCGTATCGAGGTCGTCGTCGACGCCCTCGGCCGGGATCCGTATCTCGCCCGACAACAGGTTGTCGACGAACGCTTCACTTGGCGTGTCCCACAGCGCCTCGATCAGGAAATCGACCAGTTCGATCCGCGCGGCGTAGATCGCCTCCTCGTCCATCTCAGTCACCCCGGTCGTAGAGCAAGAAGGCCCGACAGTCCGGACAGTAGTTGAAGATGCTCTCCGCGGCGCTCGGGGCGAGCCCTCTCACGAGGTCGCCGACCTCCTCCTCGATCTTCGCCGCGGAGCGCTCGCTGGTGAACGGATCGCCACACCGGGCACACTCGAGCATCTCGCCCTCGAACACATGCGTCCAGGCGGGGTCCCCGTCCGCGCTCTCGGCAGCCTCGGCGTCCGCGCGGTTCTCGGGGAGCAACGAGAGGTCGAGCCCGTCGTGCATCGTGATCGCGCTCTCGGGACAGCCCTCCTCGCAGAGCCCGCAGTTGACGCACTTCTCGTGGTTGAACTCCAGGCCCCATTCGGTCCTCCTGATCGCGTCGGTCGGACAGAGGTTCGAGCAGGTGGGTGTGAGGGTACAGGCCTCAGAAACCTCCATCCGGCCGAAGTCCGTCAGTCCCCGAATCACCTCGCGGGCGGGATCGGCGTGTTCGAGGATCGCGCGCACGCTTTCGAGGGTCCAGCCGTGGTTGTAGAACGCCGGATTCTCGTGGTCGCTGTACAGCAGCGTGCCGTCGGCGCGGTGGTCGCCCTCGGGGACCGGCGAGGGATCGAGCGACTCCTCGAACTCGGAAAGGGAGTCGATGAACGCCTCGTGATCGCGGGCCTCGGGCGCGAAAAACCCGACGCGCTCGCCCAGCCCGAGGTCCCGCGTCGCCCGGTTGAGCCGCTCGACGAGCTCCTCTTTGGGATCGGGTCCCGAGTGCCGGCAGTCACACCCGCATCCGAGGACCGCGACGCCCGCGGCCCCGCAGGCCAGCGCGTGGATGACGTGGGACTCGCCCACGGTGTCCGCACAGTTCACCGAGACGGGCAGGATCGGCGGGTACTCGATCTCCACACCGGACGCGGCGCGCTTGCCGTACGCGGCGAGGGCGTCGTCGGCGCGCTCGCCACAGACGAACGCGATTATCGGCGTCTCGATGCCCGTGCCTCTCGAAAACCAGCCGCCCCGGTCCGCGCCGGTTCCGAGCAGCGCCTCGGCCTCGCGGGCGATCCGCTCGTTCGAGGGCTCGCGCAGGCTCACCGCGCCCGTCGGACAGGCGCTGGTGCAGGCCCCGCAGTTCCGACAGGCGATCGGGTCGATCTCGACCTCGTCGGGGCGGGGTTTCGCGACCGCGTCGTGCGGGCAGGCGTCGTAGCAGGCCCGACAGCCCTCCTGGTTCGACTCGCCGGAGGCACAGACGTCCATCTCGAAATCCAGAAAGTCCGGCTTCGCGATGCCCCCAAGAAGGCTTTCGACGGCGGCCATCGTCGCCGGGCCGCTATCGGTGTAGTAGCCGATCCGCCCGCCGCGCGCTTTGGGGTCGCCGCCGGGGTAGATCACCTGGTCCACCTCGATCTCCCGTTTTATCTCCTCCATCTCGATCGCATCGGTCGGGCAGACCTCGGTCCACTCTCCATCCGGTGCCCCGGGCGCGATGTCGACGGGCCGGCGCGTGACCATTCCGTCGGGTCCCTCGCGGACGCACTTCATACACGAGATGCAATCCTCGGTCACCCTCGATTCGAGCCCGACCGAGAAGTCGCCGAACTCCCCGGCGACGCCGACCACGCGCCCGCGCTCGATCGTCACGCCCTCCAGCCCGTCGACGCCGGCCAGCTCCTTCCCGTCGGCGACCAGCGTCACCTCGGCGTCTTCCGAGAGGGTTGCGGCGGCCTCGGGATCGCCGACGACCGCGACGCGCTCGCCCGCCTCCTGCGAGATCGAGCGGGAGATCGCCTCCTCTTCGAGGCCAGCGTAGCGGGCGTTGAGCAGTCTGGCCGTCTTGTCGGTCGCTTCGGCCTCGGGGTGGACCCAGCCGGCACCCTCGCGCTGATCGATAAAGGAAACCGCGTCAGGGTGCAGACCGTGGTCCTCGGCGGCGCTCCGCAGTTTCCCCTGGACGCCCGGCTCGGGACACGTGACCAGCAGCTGGTCGAGCTCGAACTCGCCGCGACGTCGACCTCCTCGACCCCCTCGCGGGCGGCCTCGAGGTCGACCTCGCAGGTACCGGCACACGAGCAGGCGAACGCACCCGTCTTCATTGGCGGTCGGTAGCGAGGGATACAAAAAGGTCTTGCGCCGATAGAACGTCTGCGGTGTCGACGAATTTCGGTATGCAGGCGGAACATTGATGATGGTTTGATCCATGGCAATGAACTATGAGTCGATTTAACACAGTTGATTTACCGGGTCACGGATCGAACGGCCCATGCGCGGGTGAGCACTGCGGATGAGCGCCGAACCGGTTTCGCTCGACCTCGACCGCCGGTCGTTCCTGAAAGCGAGCGCGCTCGCGGGCGCGGTCGCGCTCGGCGGCGGCGCGGCGGGACGAACCCTCGCCCAGAACGACGAGGACGAAAAACCCGGAACGGGTCCGGACGCCGAGATGTCCAAGACGATCTGTAACTACTGTGCCGTGGGCTGTGGCTTCCGGGGCGTCAAGGACGGCGAGAACTTCGTCGCGATGGAGCCGTGGCACGAGAACCCGATCAACAACGGCTCGCTCTGTTCGAAGGGAGCGGGCATCCTCGAGACCGAACACTCGGACCGCCGGCTGAAACGGCCGATGTACCGGGTCGACGGCGAGTGGGAGGCGATCTCCTGGAACCGCGCGTACGACATCATCCAGGAGAAATACGAGGAGATCCAGGAGGAGTACACCCCCGAGAGCATCATGATGCTCGGGAGCGCCCACCACGCGAACGAGGAGGCCTACGCGTTCCGCAAGATGGCCGCGTTCATGGGGACGAACAACTGCGACCACCAGGCGCGGATCTGTCACTCGCCCACCGTCGCGGGGCTCGCGAACACGTGGGGCTACGGGGCGATGACGAACACGATCAACGACTACCGGAACTTCGATCTCAACGTCATCATCGGGCAGAACCCCGCGGAAGCCCACCCGATCGCGATGCAACACATCCTCGAAGGGCAGGCCAGAGGGGGGACGATCGTCTCGATCGACCCCCGCTCCACGAAGACCTCCTCGCACGCCGATTACTTCTACCGGATGCGCCCCGGGACCGACGTGGCGCTGATGATGGGGCTCATCCGCTACCTCGACGAGCAGGGCGAACTCGACGAGGAGATGCTCGGGAGTCGGGTCAACGCCTGGCCCGACGTCGAGAGCGAACTCGATCGGTACGATCTGGAGACGGTCGCGGAGATCACGTGGCTCGACGTCGAGGACATCGAGGAAGTCGGCGACATGATCATCGAGAACGCGCCGAACGTCCAGATCGAGTGGGCGATGGGCGGCACCCAGCACAACAACGGCACGCAGAACATCCGCTCGTACGCATTGCTCTCGCTCGCCTCGGGTAGCGCGGCCCGGTCGGGCGGCGGCCTGCAGGTGATGCGCGGGCACGCGAACGTCCAGGGGGCGACCGACATGGGCGTCGACAGCACGATGCTGCCCGCCTACTACTCGGTCGATGCACCGGGGTCGTGGGCCCACTGGGCGAACGTCTGGACACAGAGCCCGTGGACCGACGGCGAGACCTCCTTCGTCGACCTCTACGAGCGGTTCACCCTGATGCCCGAGGACCTCTGGGAGCGCCAGGGCGGCGGCGAGGGCGTCGGCAACCTCGCCGACGACGAGGCCAGCGACGCCGAGGATACCGGCGACGACCTCCTCGAAGAGCAGGAGGAGGGCCGCGAGGACACCACCGGCGAGGGGGATGACGAACCCGAGGTCGAGGATCAGGACGTCGACGAGTTCATCGACGACCGATCGATGATGTTCCAGGACGGCCTGACGGTCGCGCGCTGGTACGAGGCCGCCCTCGAACGGCAGGACCGGCTGCTCGAATCCGAACTCTACCAGCCCGGCCCCCTGAAGATGTGCTTCTTCTGGGGGCACTCGGCGAACTCCATCAGCGAGATGGACAAGATGAAAAAGGCGATGGAGGCGCTCGACCTCCTTGTTGTGGTCGACGTCTTCCCCGCCGTCGCGGGCACGCTCGCAGATGCCGACGCCGACAACGTCCTCCTGTTGCCGGCGTCGAGCCAGTACGAGCATTACCGGTCGGTGACCAACTCCCATCGTTCGGTCCAGTGGAGCCAGCCCGTCGCGCCGCCGGCCCACGACTCGAAGCCCGACCTCCAGATCATGCAGGAACTGGCCGTCCGTTTCGGCTTCGGCGAGCACTTCAACTGGGGGAGCGGCCAGGAGATCTACAACGGCAAAAGTAGTTACGAGGACGTGCTCCGGGAGATCAACCTCGGGGCGCGCACGATCGGCTACCAGCAGAGCCCCGAGCGCCTCCAGCGCCAACTGGAGAACGACGACGCCTTCAGCACCGAGACGCTGCGGGCCGAAAGCGAAGGTTCGGCGGTCGGCGGGGAGTACTGGGGGCTCCCGTGGCCGTGCTGGGGCGACCCCCACCCGGGGACGCCGATCATCTGGCGCGACGACATGGACCCACAGGAGGGCGGCCACGACTTCCGTGCGAACTGGGGGACCAGCGCCCCGACGCCCGAGGAGTGGGACGAACTGGGCATCGACAAGGAGTACCCGCTCGCCGAGACGGTCGACCAGGAGGGCGAGGAGGGCCTGGAGATGCTCCGGGATCCCTACGAGCCCGAGTGGGGCGACGGCGAGGTGATCGGCGTTCCCCAGTACCCGGGCTTTACGACGACGCTGCCCGAGGACGTCACCAATCCCAGCGAGCTCTCGCTGCCCTACGAGTACGCCCTCGACCCCGATTCCTCGATCTACGACGCGGCCGTGGCGATGAACGAGGAGCTGGGTCACGAACACGACCTCGAGTTCTACGAGCAGTTCGACAACCCACAGCCCGACCCGCCGACGGGGCGGGGTCGGGCGCGCGGCGTGGCCTGGAACTTCATCGACACCGTGCCGGTCCACCGCGAACCCGTCGAAAGCCCCGAGCCACAGATCGCAGAACGGTGGCCCGCAAACGGCGAGCAGCGCAACTTCTTCCGGCTGGATCAGAACAACGCCGCGGTCCAGCAGGTCGCGACCCAGACGGCCTACGACGAGGGGATGGACGTCATCCTCACGTCGGGCCGGCAGGTCGAACACCAGGGCGGCGGGGCCGAGACCCGCAACAACGTCTACACCGCCGACGTCCAGCCCCACATGTACGCGGAGATCCACCCCGATCTCGCGGAACAGCTCGACCTCACCGGCGGTGAGGACCACGTCATCATCAGCACGGCGGACGCCAGCAAGGGGTCGATCCTCGTGAAGGCAAAGGTGACCTATCGGCCACAGGGCGACGACGAGGTCTTCCTCCCCTACCACTGGGGCGGGATGTTCCACGGAAAGAACCTGAGCGACAACTACCCCGAAGG
>JAWARX010000132.1:0-4077 GCA_038893155.1 Halalkalicoccus sp. | reverse complement strand
AGCGTATCATCGGGCGAATTAAGCCCGAAGGAGGCTCAAGCGCGCCTCGCGGGCTACGCCACGACCGACGCGGGCCGGTTCGACGCGGCCCGCGAACGCAGGCGCGGCATCCCCGAGGCGATCTTCGCGCCCGGAAAGACGGTCGAGGAGATCACCGCGCTCGTGGAGACGGCCATCGAGACCACGGGCCGGGCGATCGTGACGCGGATCGAACGCGAGGGGGCCACGGCGGTCGCGGCGGGGATCGAGGCCGAGGCGACGTATCACGAGCGGGCGCGCTGTCTCGTCGTCCACGGCGAGGCGTTCGAACCGCCCGAGATCGACGCGACGGTCGGGATCGTCACCGGGGGGACCGCCGACCGCGAACCGGCGGGCGAAGCGGCGCTGATCGCGAGCGAGATCGGCGCGCGCGTCGAACGGATCGAGGACGTCGGCGTCGCGAACCTCTCGCGGGTCGTCGACCAGCTCCCCCGGCTGCGCGAGCTGGACGTGCTCGTCGTCGCCGCCGGACGCGAGGGTGCCCTCCCGACCGTGGTCGCGGGCCTCGTTTCCGCCCCCGTCATCGGGCTTCCCGTCTCGAGCGGCTACGGCTACGGCGGCGACGGCGAAGCCGCCCTCGTGGGTATGCTCCAGTCCTGCAGCGCGCTCTCGGTGGTGACCGTCGACGCCGGGTTCGTCGCGGGGACGCAGGCGGGGCTGATCGCCCGCGCGATCGCGGCCGCCCGCGAGTAATCCCGTTTTCTTCCGAGATGCCCAACTCTATTGTCTGCTCGCCCCTGCCAAGTTCGGATTCGCCACTCCTGCTTTCCTAAATTGAGAACTATTCTTCCGGGAACGCGAACTTCGGCCTGATTTTGGAAAGAGTATTTATCCCATCCACCCATAGTGTGATGCACCGGCATGACGGACTGCCGGATGAACGTAATGCCACACTGTGACCACTGCGACGCGCACGTCTCGGAGCGATTCGAGCGCGTGTTCGCCGACGAGCTCGGGCGGATCTACGCCTGTCCAAGCTGCTCGGCGAACGCGGGCATCGCGGAAGCCGCGAGACTCCGCGCGCGAAAGGCATAAAGTTGCCCCCCGAGGCTAACCCGAACCGTCAACGCAAGCACCACGCGAAGCCTCCTTCCGACGATGACTCACTACGTCTACGTCCTCGAATGCGCCGACGGCAGCCTCTATACCGGCTATACGACCGATATCGAGCGACGGGTCGGTGAACACGACGCGGGCGAGGGTGCGAAGTACACCCGCGGGCGCACGCCCGTCTCGCTCGTCCACACCGAATCCTTCGAGACGCGCTCCGCGGCGATGCGCCGGGAGTACGCGATCAAACAGCTCTCGCGAGGCGAGAAAGAGCGACTGACGGATTGATCGGCTACCGGGCTACTGCGTCGTGTGTTCGGTGATCGGCTCGGGATCGATGAAGGCGTACTCGACGGCCTGTCGACCCAGTTTTCGCACCCGTTCTTCGAGCGCTTCGTCCACGAACTCCCCCTCCGAATCGAACCGATCGCTCGCGTTGCGGATGCCGACCTGATGGGGGAGCGTCCAGCCGTGCATCGCTCGCACGCTCGCCCGGAGGTGTTCGAGCGTCGGACCGTAGCTGCCGCCGCCGGCGACCGCGAGCAAGCCGGTGGTCGTCTCCTCGAACTCGTCGAACCCGCAGTAGTCGAGGGCGTTCTTGAGCGCCGCGGAGATGGTGCCGTGATAGACCGGCGTGCCCAGCAGGACCGCGTCGGCCTCGCGGATCTCTCGCATCACCTCCACCGCGTCGGCGGTGTCCTCCGTGTCGGGGTCGTAGACCGGCAGGTCGTACTCCCGCAGGTCGAGCAGTTCGACGCTCGCGCCGGCCTCGCGGGCGGCGGAAAGCGCGTGTTCGAGCGCGAGACGAGTGTAGCTGCCGTCCCGGAGACTACCACAGACCGCGACGACTCGGGGGGAACCCATACGGTCCCTGGGGAGTACGACGGCAAAACGACACCGAAACACCCCGCGATTTTTCTCCCCCGGCCGTGATCCCCCGCGTATGGACGCGATCAGTTTCGGAACCGACGGCTGGCGGGCGACGCTCGATACCTTCACCGCACCGCGGGTGCGGATGGTCGGCCAGGCGGTCGCCACGTATCTCGACGAGGAGGGGCACACGGAGCCGGTCGCGGTCTGCTACGACGCCCGCGAGAGCTCGCGCGGGTTCGCCGAGGAGCTCGCGCGCGTGCTCTGTGCGAACGGCTTCGACGTGCTGATGCCCGAGCGCGACCGGCCCACGCCGCTGCTCTCGTGGGCGATCGTCGACCGGGGACTGGCGGGCGGGCTGATGGTCACCGCCTCGCACAACCCGCCCGAGTACAACGGCGTGAAGTTCATTCCGAGCGACGGCGCACCCGCCCTGCCCGAGGTCACCGAGGCGATCGAGGCGAACCTCGCCGAGCCTACATCCCTCCCTGAATCGGAGTGGGGGACGGTCAGGGAGCTCGATTTCGTCACGCCCCACGCCGACCAGGCGCTGGAGCTCGTCGGGGCGGACCTCGACCTCTCGGTCGCCTACGACGCGATCCACGGCAGCGGTCGCGGGGTCACCGACAGCCTGCTGAAACGCGCGGGCGCGGACCTCACTCGCCTGCGCTGCACCGACGACCCGACGTTCGGGGGCGTCTCGCCCGAGCCCACCCGCGAGAACCTCACGGAGCTGATCGAGCGGGTCACCGGGGGCGAGACAGAGCTGGGTGTCGCGAACGACGGCGACGCCGACCGGATCGCGGTCGTTACGCCCGAGCGCGGGTTGCTGAACGCGAACCTGCTGTACGCGGCGCTGTACGACTACCTGCTCGAAACCGACGCGGGGCCGGCCATCAGAACCGTCTCGACGACCTTCCTCGTCGACCGGATCGCCGAGGCCCACGGCGAGCGGGCAATCGAGGTCCCCGTCGGGTTCAAGTGGGTCGCCGAGGCGATGGCCGAGCACGACGCGCTGGTGGGCGGCGAGGAGTCGGGCGGCTTCTCGATTCGCGGGCACGTCCGCGAGAAGGACGGCGTGTTGATCGCGCTGCTCGCCGCGATGGCTCACAGCGAGGAGCCGCTCGACGAGCGGGTCGACCGGCTGCTTTCCGAACACGGCGAGATCCACCAGTCGCGGGTGAGCGTCGACTGCCCCGACGCCGAAAAGAAACCGACGCTCGACGCCCTGTCCGAGCGGATTCCCGAGTCGGTCGGGGGCGAGCGCGTCGAGGACGTCAACACCGCAGACGGGTTCAAACTCCTGCTCGAAAGCGGGGCGTGGCTGCTCGTCCGTCCCAGCGGAACGGAGCCGAAACTCCGGATCTACGCCGAGGCCGAAAGCGAGGATGGGGTCGAGGCGCTCCTGGAGGCGGGTCGAGCGCTGGTCAGCGACGTTCGGTGAGGCGTCCCGATCCGAACGCCGGGAGCCACGGAGACCGATCTTCGATTTCCCACCAACTGCTCCTTTTCGAGCTCACATATGGCAGTACGCCGTTCCGTTCGTTTCTCACGACTGTGAGACTGTAGAACGCTAATACATTTCACCGGCAACGTAGAGTCGCCACCATGGTCAAACAACGGGAGGGGAACGTCGTTTTGGACGACGTCGACCGACAGATCCTCTATGAACTACAGCGAGACGCACGGAAAACGACCCACGAGGAGATCAGCGCGACCGTCGACGTCTCACAGAGCACGGTCCGAAACCGAATCGCCGCGCTCGAGGACGTGGGCGTCATCAAAACGTACACCCCGGAACTCGACTACGAACGAGCGGGGTTCGCGCTTCGCGTGCAGTTCGCCTGTACGGCCCCGATGGAGCATCGCCACCAGGCCGCACGAGACGCGCTGGACGTCGGCGGCGTCATCACCGTCCAGGAGATGGTGACGAGCGAGCGCAACCTCCTCGTCGAGGTCATCGCGACGAGTTCACGGGATCTCACGGAGATAACGCGCGAACTCGGGAACCTCCACCTCGACATTCACTCCTCGGAGATCATCACGAACACGAACAACCAGCCGCCCAACTACTTCGAACACAGGCGATCCCGAGCCGAGGCCGCCAAAAACGCCACC
>JAWARX010000131.1:0-3803 GCA_038893155.1 Halalkalicoccus sp. | reverse complement strand
AGGCCGAGGAAATCGAACTTCACCAGCCCGGCGGCTTCGACATATTTCATGTCGAACTGGGTGACCGGCATGTCGGAGCGCGGGTCGCGGTAGAGCGGGACCAGCTCATCGAGGGGGCGATCGCCGGTCTGGGGCTGTTCGCGACCGGGATACCCAATGCCGCGTTCTGGACGTTCGTGATGATCGTTCTGGCGCTCTTGCCGCTGATCGGCGCGTTCATGGTCTGGGCACCCGCCGCCGGCTACCTCTTCGTGATCGGCGAGGCGGGATCGGCGACGCTGCTCTTTGCCTACGGGATCGTCGTCGTGAGTATGATCGACAACTACGCCCGCCCGATCCTCATCGACCGGGAAGCTCAGTTGAACCCGGGCGTGATCCTCGTGGGCGTCTTCGGCGGCGTCTACGCGCTGGGCTTCGTCGGGCTGTTCGTCGGCCCGATCGCGCTCGGCGTGCTCGCGGCGGCGCTCGTGACGTTCGCCGAGGAGTACGACCGGCTGTAGCTCATCGGTCCCCGAGGGCGCGAAGCGCCCCGGCCGGTCGGGCGTCGAGCATCGCCAGTCCGAGGATCACGGCCAGCGCGACCAGCGCACCCGGATCGGGCGCGAGCGCGAACACGCCGAACCCGGCGATACAGACACCGAGCAGGCAGTACACGAATCGGGCGAGCCTGACTCGCGGCTCGGCGGTCGAGAGAACGGGCAACAGCCAGAGCGCGACCGTCGAGCCGACGAGTGCGACCGCGACGTTCGCGAGATACGTCCCGGCGATGAGCTGGGCCAGTACGCCCGTCGAAACCACGAGCAGGAGCGTCGCCGAGAGGTACGCTCCGCGGGTCAGAAACGCCCGCCAGCCCGTCGTGCCGAAGCGGCGGTTCGTGAGCGCCGGCCACGGGCGACCCACCGAAAGGTGGCCGCCGCGAAGCGCGGTGAGCGAAAGCGAGAGCCAGAGGATCGCGACCATCGCCGCTGTCGCCACCTCGGTGGTGTACGTCGGGACCGTCGCGACGACCCAGAGCGCGGGCGCAGAACAGAACGCGACCTGTGCGAGCCCACCCTGGATGAAGTCGACGAAGACGTCGTAGGCGCTCTCTTGATCCGCAAGCGCCCCGCCCGTCCGCTGTGGGTCGCCGCCGTAGACCGGTCCCGGCCCGTCGTCCATCGCTCGGAGATCGATTCCAGCGGATATAGTTCGTGGGGTTTCAGAGTCCAGTGGGGGTTTCGACGGTCAGAACTCCGCGAGCGTCCCCTGTTCCGTGGCCGCCAGCGCATCCTTCGAGGTCTTCCACGACGCCCGGGCACAGTCGGGGAGTTCGCCGTGCTCGGCGATGTACTCGGCGAGAAACTCTCGAGTGGCAGGATCGCTCGGGTAGCCGCTTCCCACCGCGCCGTACTCCCCTTCGAGCGCCCGGATTCGCCGGTCGCGCTCGACCTTCGCGACGACGCTCGCAGCGCTCACGATCGGGTGGGTCTCGTCGGCCCGGTGTTCGCCCGACAGCGAGACGCCCGCAGGCAGCCGTTCGCCCAGTCGGCGGACGAACCGCGCGGCGTCGACGTCGCCGGCATCACAGACGCCGTCCATCCCCGCCGCGACGACCTCGCGTGCGGCCTCGGCGTGGGCCGCGACGGTCAGGGTGTTCATGTCGGTTTCGGGCGCGTCGATCCGCGCCGGCTCGATCGCCGCGAGACCGATCCCGATCCGGTCGTCTCCGCGAAGCCGTCGGGCCAGCGCCTCGCGTTTCGCGGGCGCGATCCGCTTCGAGTCGTCGATCTCGATCGGGAGGGCGTCCTCGGGAGCGACCACGCAGGCGGCGATCATCGGCCCCAGAACCGGTCCTTTTCCTGCTTCGTCGATCCCGAAACGAACCATACCGGGCGCTCGTAGGCCGGCGGCAAGTAGCTGGCGGGAGGGATCGATGATGCTCAGCCCGCGTCTTTCAGGTATGCCGGATCGTCGAACCGCTCTTTTTCGCCCCGGACGTCGATCACGTCCAGCGCCGTGACGACCGCGTCGACGCCGACCAGCCCCGCGAAGCTGGGATCGGTCCGCCCTTCGTCGCCGCTTACGAGCTCCTTGACGTAGAGTCCGCCCGCACCGTGAACCGTCAGTTCGGCGTGGGTCGAGTCGTGAAGTTCGCCCTCGATCGAGTAGACCTCCCGGACGCGTGTGAGGTCCGCCCGGCGGTGCGAGACGCGCTGGGGGGTGTCCTGCTCGATCGTCGCGCCGTCGAGCTCCTCGAGGGCGCGCTCGAACGTCTCGGAATCGATCGGTTCGGCGAACTCCACGTCCATCCTGTACGTTTTGCTCGCCTCCAGGCCCTTCACCCGCTCGACCATCTCGTGGGTCGCCAGTTCGAGCCCCTCGACCTCGACCGCCCCGCCCGCGCGCTCGTTGATCCGCGTTTCGAGCGCGGCGAGGTCGGGGATGCGCTCGCGCGGGCGTTTGACTTCGATGGCGAACGGGCGGCCCGATCCGAGCATGCGCGCGTCGACGTCCTCGCGGCCCGCGCCGTGGAAGACGCCCTCCTCGCCGTCCATCGCCTCGACCACGGCCGGAACGGTGTGACCCTCGACGCTGTCGTCGTAGAGGTAGCCCGAGCCGCCACAGTGCTCGCACGGCTCCTCGCCGTCGGGCCCGAGCTGCTTTCCCGAGCCGCCACACTCCCGACAGGGCCACTCTGTCTGTGGGATATCGCGTTCGAGTTTTCGATACCTCCCGTAGACGAACGCGGGGTTGATCTGGAGGTCGACGGCGTGATCCGAGATCGACGCCGCCTCGCCCTCGATCGCACACAGCGCCAGCACGTCCGGGCGCTCGAAGTCCACCTCGGTCCCCGTGGCCGCCCCCACGCGCTTTCCGACCTCGCGGTTGCACTCAGAACCGAACGTCTCGCCCGCGTCGGCGGGACACTCCGCGAGTTCGCGCAGCAAGCGCTCGTTCTCCTCGATCAGCGGCGAAACGCGCGTCCCGACCTGATAGGTCGAAAAGCCGACGCCGTCGAGCGTCTCGACGACCCGGTCTGCGAGGTCGTCGAACGCCGCGCTGTAGCCCTCACAGACCCAGCAATCCTCGATCGCGGGCGCTTCGTACGGTTCGTCGCGTTCGAGTGCGAGCGCCGTCCGCAGGGCGGTGCCGCGCTCGTCGTTCGTGAGCCCGAAGCTCCGGTCGGCGACGACCCGACCGAGACAGACGTTACAGACGGGATCCTCCGCGACGATTCGCTCGGCGAGTTCGAGAACGGTCATCGCTCGCTGGCCTCCGCGGGTGCTCGTGTCACGACACCGGGGTGGTGGAGGCGTCGCTGTCTCTCGACGTCGAACATACGGGAATCTCGCCGCGCGGGGCTAAGGGCCTACCGTTTTCTCCCGACGGGTGGGGATCCGCGGGTATATGCTCGCCGGGCGGCGAGGATAAGTATGCGCCAGTTCATCGTCTCGGGTCACGACGCACCCACGACGCCCGAGTTCTCTCTCGACGACCTCGCGGGCGGAGCGGGACGGCTCGACGTGCTCTGTCGGTGCGTTTCGGCGGCCTTCTTTCTCTCGCACGCGATCCGCGAGGACGTTCGCGTCTTTCTCGTGCTCGCCGACGAGTTTTCGATCCGATTCGAGGGGAGCGAGCTTCGGCGGCTCAACCCCGACGAGCGAAGTACTGGGGCACTGATCCGCAACGCGCTCGAACAGCGCGAGGAGGCCATCGGCCACGTGGAGGTCGAGACCTCGCCGGGGGTCTCCCTCTCCCGGCGGGGGTTCGAACCCGTACTCGAAGCGGCCGCGTCGGAGGGGACCGTGATCCAGCTCCACGAA
>JAWARX010000130.1:0-5391 GCA_038893155.1 Halalkalicoccus sp. | reverse complement strand
AGAAGCCCGCCGAGACCCGCATGGGCTCCGGCAAGGGCAGCCCGGAGAACTACGTCGCCGTGGTCAAGCCGGGGCGTGTGATGTTCGAGATGAGCGGTGTGCGCGAGGATCTGGCCCGCGAGGCGAGCTACGAGGAGGTGCTCTATCTGCTCTGGTACGGCGAACTCCCGACTCGCGAGGAGCTCGAGTCCTTCAGCGAGGAGATGGCGGCCGAACGCGCGCTCGACGACGACGTGCTCGCCACCGTCGAGGCGCTCGCCGCGGCCGACGCCGAGCCGATGGCCGCCCTCCGTACGGTCGTCTCCCAGCTTTCTACCACCGACCCCGCCGGCGAGACCGACCCCGAGGATCGCGAGGCCACCCTGGAGAAGAGCCGCCGGATCACGGCCAAGGTCCCGACGATCATCGCCGCGTTCAACCGGGTTCGCGACGGTAACGAACCCGTCACCCCGCGCGAGGACCTCTCGCACGCCGAGAACTTCCTCTACATGCTCAACGGCGAGGAGCCCGACGAGACCGCCGCCGAAACCTTCGACGCGGCGCTCGTGCTCCACGCCGACCACGGTCTGAACGCCTCTACCTTCTCGGCGATGGTCACCGCGAGCACCTTATCCGACGTTCACAGCGCCGTCACCAGCGCGATCGGGACGCTCAAGGGCGGGCTGCACGGCGGCGCGAACCAGAACGTCATGGAGATGCTGCTGGAGGTCGACGACAGCGACAAGGATCCGGTCAAGTGGGTTCGCGACGCCCTCGACTCGGGTCGCCGGGTCGCCGGCTTCGGCCACCGCGTCTACGAGGTCAAGGACCCGCGTGCCTACATCCTCGGGGAGTTCTCCGAGTCGCTGGCCGAGGAGGCCGGCGAGATGAAGTGGTACGACTACAGCGTCGCCGTCGAGGAGTTCATGGCCGAGGAAAAGGGGATCGCCCCGAACGTCGATTTTTACTCCGCGACCACCTACTACCAGATGGGGATCCCGATCGATCTGTTCACGCCGATCTTCGCGCTCTCGCGCGTGGGCGGCTGGACGGCCCACGTCGCAGAGCAGTACGAGGACAACCGGATCATGCGCCCGCGGGCGCGCTACGTCGGCGACGAGGACCAGGAGTTCGTCCCGATCGACGAGCGATAAGTCGGGACCGTGGCCCGCGTCTTCGTCTACGGCACGCTCACCGACCCCGAGCGGGTCGACGCCCTCCTCGATCGATACGATCTCGGTTCCGAAGCGACCCTGCGGGGGCTTCGCCGGGTCGAGGGCCGGTATCCGACGCTCGCGCCCGGCAGCGAGGTCGAAGGACGGCTGCTCGAAACGCCGGGGATCGACCGGCTCGACAATTACGAGGGCGTCGATTCGGGTCTGTACGTTCGGGTGTCGGTCCCCGTCGATGACGGACGAACGGCCGAGTGTTACGTCGGGGACCCCTCGCTTCTGGAGGCGGACGCAGAGTGGCCCGGCTCCGGACCGTTCGCCGAGCGGGTACGTTCGTATCTCGCGGATCACGCGATCGAGATCGGCCGCAAGGAATGACACCCGTGCGCCGCCCGTCTGACGCCCCCGATAAGGCGCTTCCCTCGTGCGATTTCACTTCCGCTCCGGACGGGCGGGTTTTATATACTCCGGGTCCGCCAATACAGGTGCACGTCACACGGTTCGTGCACTCCCCATCCGTCCCCCGATTTTTCGCGAACGAACCGTTAACGGTGCCCCGTGCGTAGCCGCACGCATGCTCGATATCGAGGACATTCATGCGGCTCGCGAGCGCGTCGAACGCACGGCGCGGCGCACCCCGCTCGAGTACTCACATACCTTCTCGGAGATGACCGGTGCGGACGTTCACCTGAAGCTCGAGAACTTCCAGCGGACGGGCTCGTTCAAGATCCGCGGGGCGACCAACCGGATCGCGACGCTCTCGGAGACCGACCGTGAGGCCGGCGTCGTCACCGCGAGCGCGGGCAACCACGCCCAGGGCGTCGCGCTCGCGGCCACCCGCGCGGGCGTCGACGCGATCGTCGTCATGCCCGAGCACGCCCCGATCTCGAAGCTCAAGGCCACCCAGGGCTACGGCGCGGAGGTGCTGCTCTGCGGCGAGGACTACGACGCCGCCGCCGAGCGCGCCCACGAGATCGAACGCGAGGAGGGGCGTACCTACGTCCACGCGTTCGACGACGAGGCGGTGATGGCCGGACAGGGGACAATCGGACTGGAGATCGTCGAGGACTGTCCCGAGGTCGACACCGTCGTCGTGCCGATCGGTGGCGGCGGACTGATCAGCGGGATCGCGACGGCGCTTGCGGCCCAGGAGCGAGAGATCCGGGTGATCGGCGTGCAGGCCGAGGGCGCGGCGACGGTCGCCGACTCCCTACGGAAGGGATCGCTCCAGCGCCGCGAGGCGGTCGATACGATCGCCGACGGGATCGCGGTCGGTCGGCCCGGCGAGCGCACCTTCGAGGTCATACGCGAACGCGTCGACGAGGTCGTGACGGTTTCCGATTCGGAGATCGCGATCGCGCTGACCGCGCTGCTCGAACGGTCAAAGACGCTGGTCGAGGGGGCGGGGGCGGTCCCGCTGGCTGCGCTTCTCTCGGGGTCCTTCGAGTACGAAGAAGGCGAGACGATCGTCCCGGCGCTCTGTGGCGGGAACATCGACCTGAACACGCTGACGACGGTGATCATGCGCGGACTGGTCGAGACGGGACGGTACCTGAAGATTCGGACGGTGCTGAAGGACCGACCCGGTGCGCTGCGCCAGCTGATCGACGTGATCGCCGAGAACCGCGCGAACATCTACGCGATCCAGCACGATCGGACCTCTAGAGACATCGCGATGAACGCCGCCGAGGTGGTGATCGACCTCGAAACCCGCGGGAACGACCACGTCGAGGAGCTGCTGGCAGGAATAGGCGAGCACGGCTACGAGGTCGAGGTGCTGGTGTAGCTTTATCAACGGGCCGTCCGAGGATGGGGTATGAAGCGGATCATCAGCACCGCGGAGGCTCCCGAAGCGATCGGTGCGTACAGTCAGGCGACGACCTCGGGCGATCTGCTCTTTACCGCCGGCCAGATCCCGCTGACGCCCGACGGGGAGCTACTGGACGACGAACCCGTGGCGGTCCAGACGCGCCAGTGTCTCGAGAACGTGAAAGGAATTCTCGAAAGCGAGGGACTCTCGACCCAGCACGTCCTGAAGACGACGATCTATCTGGACGACATCGATGACTTCGAGGAGATGAACGAGGCCTACGCGGAGTACTTCTCCGACAACCCACCCGCCAGAAGCGCCTTCGAGGTCGGCTCGCTCCCGAAGGGGGTCGCCCTCGAGATCGAGGCCATCGCCACGACGGAGTGATGGACCGGCGGCTGAAAGCGAGCCTGCTGTGGGGGGTGATCGGGGCGCTGTCGTTTCTCGTCCTGATTCAGGGCTACGAGCTTCTCACCGGCGAGCGCCTCTCGTTTGCCCTGAAGTTCGCGGTCGCGGGAGGTGTCGGCGCGGCGGCGACCGGCTCGACGTATCTGGCCGATCCCATCGTTTTCGGGGAGAACGGAAGGGTTTAAACGCGACGCCCTAGTAGGAGGGGGTGAGCCGGGATGGCCGAACGGTAAAGCGCACGCCTGGAAAGCGTGTTCCCTTTTGGGATTCTGGGTTCAAATCCCAGTCCCGGCGTGTTTTGTGGCGAGCACCGTGAGGAGCAAAGCGACGAACCGCGAGCCACAAAACCGCACGACTGGGTTTGAGCAGGGAGCAGCTTTGCTGCGACTGAGTTCAAATCCCAGTCCCGGCGTGGCTCCGATTTCGAACCGACGAGCGGCCGCGTTAGCACGTCGTAATCGTCCTCTCCCGATCACTCTTCGATCGTTCGGATGTCCCACAGCGGCTCTCCGAACTGTGAGTCGGTCTTTGCCATGACCGACAGCTGAGCGGAGTCCGGGTACTCGACGGCATCCGGAGAGGTGAGGGTGCTGACCATGACGTACCGTACCGACTCGGTCGTCGGGTTCGAGACGGCGTGTACACCACTCGGCCCCCGTTTGAAATGAACGACTTCTCCTTCGCCAAGCTTCCGCTTACCGTCGGGCGTTCGTAGCGTTGGCTGCCCCCGAAGAACGATCAGTAGCTCCTCCTGTCCGTGGTGAAAGTGATAGGGCCCACCGACCGCGTCCGGTGGCAGTTCGTAGAGCGTTGCGCCGAGTTCGTCGCCGTGGGGAAGTCGTCTGCTTCGGGCATCGCCTTCGTGTGGCTCGTCTCCAAGCGATGTCCACTCATCGTTCCAGATCGAAGTCCTCTCGTCGGAATCGGTCATCTCTCCCACGTCTCCTCCGTTGTTCGGGGTTCCGCCGGGTCGTACACGTATCGATCCGTCGGGTACGGTGCTGGCATACTACGGGTAGGTGACGTGGTTTCATAACCTTGACCGCTGCTTTGAGTCCGGGGCTCCTGTCGGGTGTTTCGAGCCTCGACTCATCGCACCTCCTCGAGCGAGACGTACGAGTCGCGTTCGGCCGCGATCCAGCGCTCGGCGGGACGGCCCCGCGTGGCGTCGAAGACGATGACTTCGTCCGAGCGGAACTCCCGGTCGAGACCGACCCCGCCGGGGTTGAACGTATACCGGAGCGCGAACGTCGGCCAGTCCTCGACGCTCTCGCGCCGGGAGCGAGAGTCACTCATCCGTCGGGTCGTCCGGGAACGACGTTTCGAGTCGACGCAGGAACTCGATCGCCTCTTGGAGGTTCGCCATCCGACTGGCTTCGATCCCCTCGTGTTCCCGCGCGGCCTCCTCGAGGAGGGCTTTCGCAACCGCGACTCGCTCGGCGAACGACGCCGGACTCATCGACGCCCCGCTCTCTCATACGGTCGGCCGGAGGCCGGTAGCGGTGATCGCGGACCCGTGCTGGCGCTCACCGCTGCCTCGGTACACCCGCCCGTATCAGTCGTGGCTGCTATCGGAGGGTTCCGGGCCGGTCGCCTCAGACCGTCTCTACCTGGCTGCTCGCTCGTCGCTCGCGTTCCCGTGTTCATGTCGTCTCGACTTCCATACGCCGACATATCGACCGTCGCACATATATTCTCGATAACAATTCTGTATTCGGTACGGGTTACCGATATGTAACTCATAATATCAAATAACCTGTATATAAATATAATAAGGTATATGTATTGTTGGATGGGTATTAGCGGTAGCGAACGCACTCCGTCCATGTCCCTTCAGGTCCTCTATATCGGTCGTGTCCCCCGGCGGCTCGAACGGCTACTCGACGAGTCGAACTCGGTTTCGGTGACCGTCGTTCCCACCGTCGCGGCCGCGGTGGAGTGGTTGGCCGTCGCCGCGCCGGCCTGCATGGTCCGCGACGCCGAACCCGACCCCGACACCGACCTCGAACGTCTGGTTTCCGT
>JAWARX010000129.1:0-6697 GCA_038893155.1 Halalkalicoccus sp. | reverse complement strand
ATCGAGGGGCGGTCGGCGGGATCGCGTTTACCACCGACCTCCCGCTGGACCTCTATTTCGCGCCGGAGGCGACGCTGTGGCTCGACGGGACGGTCCGACTGCGAAGCGAGCAGTCCGTCGGTTCACGCAGCGTGGGAATCGGCGAACACGAGTACGGCTTCTCGCACAAATCGGTCGGTATCGACGACTCGTTCGACGAGGAGGACCGCGAGCGGTTCGCGCTCGCCCGAGAGACCGTCGCGCGACGGCTCGCGTAGACACGAAGACGGCAAGCGCGATCCGTTTCGAAAGGGTTGCCCTCCACCCCCGCCTGGCTCCCGGTAGTGGCACCGACCCGTCTGTTCGTCTCGCTGTGTTCGATGGCGTTTCTCATCAACCTCGTTCGCGTCGTCTATGCGCCGCTGGTCGAGCCGCTGCAGGCGGCCTTCTCGGTCGGTCCCGGAACCGTCGGACTGGTGGTGACGCTCGTCTGGACCGGCAGCGCGCTGCCTCGCATCCCGATCGGCTACCTTCTCACGATCGTCCCGCGCCACCGGGTCGTTCTGTTATCGGGGGCGATGCTCGCCGGATCGTCGCTGCTCGCGACGTTCGCGAACTCTGTGTTCACCCTCGCGCTCGGGACCTTCCTGATCGGCACCGCCACCAGCGGCTACTTCGTCTCGGCGAACCCGCTGATCAGCGAGCTGTACACGGGACAGGTGGGCCGGATGCTCGGGATCCACGGCACCGCGACACAGCTGGCGGCGGTCGTCGCCGCCCCGCTCGTGAGCCTCGCGCTGCTCGTCTCGTGGCGGCTGGTGTTCGCGCTGATCGCGCTCGGGGCGGTCGTCTCGACCGCGATCCTGTATCGGATCGCGAGGCGAACCGAGTTTCCGGCGGCCAGCGGCGTCGACCGGGATTTCGTCGGCGCGATCCGCGCCGAGTGGCGGCTCATCGTCCTGGGCGTGGCGATCTTCGGCGCGACGAGCTTCGTCTGGCAGGGCATCTTCAACTTCTACCCCTCCTACCTGGAGACCGCTCGTGGCTTCGACCCCGCGCTGGCGCGGAACCTGCTTACGGTCACCTTCGCCGCCGGCGTCCCCGCCTTCTGGGCCAGCGGCCTGCTCGTCGACCGGCTGCCGACGCTCCCCTATCTGTTCGCCATCATCTGTGCGTTCGTCGCGGGCGTCCTGCTGTTGACCGTGACGAACGGCCTGCTGGGGATCGTTCTCTTGAGCGCGATCATCGGCTACGTGATCCACAGCATGTTCCCCGCCGCCGACACCTTCCTGCTCTCGTCGTTCCCCGACGAGCATCGTGGAGGGGCCTACGCCACGTTCAGCGGCGGGATGATGTTCGGGCAGGCGCTCGGAAGCTGGTTCGTCGGCGAGCTCGTCGAGTTCGGGATTCCCTACGATGCCGTATTCCAGGGGCTCGCACTCGTGCTTGCGGTACTCGTCTGTGCGATCGCGCTGCTCGCGGTCGACGGTCGATTGCCCTCGGCGACGGGCGCGTAACGGCCCGCTTTTGTTCGCTCGCTCCAAGTGGGCGGCGATGGAGTACGTCCAAGAACGGATCGCGACGCTCCACGACCTTACCGGCCACACTCCCGACGCCCCCACCGAGCGCGCCGCCGTCGTCGTACCGATGACCGACCGCGAGTACGCCGGGCTGGCCGCCGAACACACGCTGAAGACGCTCGAAGCGGTCGATCCCGCTCGGGTGATCGTCCCGCTTCGCGCGCCAGCCGCGCGGGTGCCGGCCTTCCGCGAGTGGCTCGCGGGGTTCGACCTCCCACTCGCGCTTCTGTGGTGTAACGCACCCGCCGTCGACGACCTGCTCGGCGAATACGGAGTCGGCAGCGAAGCGGGCAAGGGCCGGGACGTCTGGCTCGCGCTCGGGATCGCAACGCGCGCTCCCGTCGAGTTCGTCGTGGTTCACGACGCCGACGTGACGAGCTACGACGCGAGTCACGTCCCCCGGCTGCTCGCCCCGCTGTCGGAGTTTGCCTTCTCGAAGGGCTACTACGCCCGCGTCGAGAACGACCGGCTGTACGGCCGGCTGTTTCGTCTGTTTTTCGCCCCGCTGGTCGAGACCCTGCGGGCGCGCCACGACCACCCGTTGATCGAGTACCTCGGGGCGTTTCGCTACGCGCTAGCCGGCGAGATGGGGTTTCGCGCGTCCCTCGTCGAGGAACTCCGTCTCCAGCCGTCGTGGGGGCTCGAAACGGGCCTGCTCGGCGAGACGTTCCTGACCGCCGGCGTCCCGGGGACGGTGCAGGTCGACCTGGGCGTCCACGAGCACGATCACCGCGCGGTCGGCGGCGAGACGGGGCTCGCCGGCATGAGCGAACACGTCTCGCGGGCGCTGTTTCGCGCGCTCGGGGACGTCGGGATCGACCCGGAGTTCGAGACGCTGCCCGCGGCCTACCGCGAGACCGCAGACCGGTTCACCGAGGGGTACGCCGCCGACGCCGCGTTCAACGGCCTCTCGTACGACTGCGAGGGTGAACGCGCGCAGATCGACGCCTACGCCGAGGCGATTGGTCACGTCGACGGCGACGAAGACCGGCGACTGCCCGCGTGGTCGGAGGTCGATCTCGAACCCGAACGAATCGAGGCCGCGAGCGCGCGGGCGATCGAGGAGCGATAAATTATCGCCGTTCGCGACCGAGCCGATCGCGCATCCGCTCGACGCTCGACCCCAGTCGCGGATCGCGCGCGAGACGCCACTTCCCGTCCGTGCGCTCGATCCGCCCGGCGGATTCGAGCGCCGCGAGCCGTTTCCCGATCGCTTCGGGGTGTCGACCGAGACGGTCCGCGAGTTCGGCGGTCGTGGCCCCCTCCGCCTCGCGGACCGTCTCGAGGATCGTGGTGTCGTTCATACATAACGGTGGCTGGGAGACGAAAAAACCGTTTGGCTGGGTCGCGTTCGCCGGACCATGCTCACCGACGACGAACTCGCGGGGATCTGCGAGCTGTTCGGCGCGCTCACGCGCGGGGAGCTGGACCGGGCGCGTTCGGAGCTGGCCTTCCGGCAGGGCCGCGAGCCGGACGAGGAGGGAATCGAGGCGGCGATAGAGGCCTACGCGCTCGTCGAGTTCGACGGCCTGATGGTCGCCGGGCCGACGGCGTTCCCGGCGCTGCCCGAGGGAGCCGGCGACCTGCCGCACATCCTCGACGTGCCCGAGCGCGAGGTCGACAGGGAGGCGCTGGGCGAGTACGTCCTGGCGCGATTGGGAGACGAGGAGTTCGAGGTGGCCCGCGAGGTGAGCTACGATGTCGAAGCGTGGGCACCGGTCGACGCGAGCGACCTTCGCGAGCGCGAGAGCGGGCGCGAGCAAGAACGGCTATAGTGCCGCGGCCGGTAGATCCACCAATGGACCTCAGTCGGGTTGCCGGTCGAGAACCGCGACGGGTCACGGGCGACCACCGCGAGGCGGCGGTGCTCGTCCCGGTCGTCGAGCGGGCGGGCGAAGCACACCTGCTCGTGACCAAGCGCGCCGCGGACCTCTCTGATCACCCCGGCCAGATGAGCTTTCCCGGCGGCGGGCGCGAAACGGTCGACGAGGACATCTACGCGACCGCGCTCCGGGAGGCCCGCGAGGAGATCGGCCTGCGGGAACACGAAGTCGAGTTCGTCGGCCAGCTCGACGACATTCGCACCGTCACGGACTTTTCGATCACGCCGTTCGTCGTCCGGATTCCCGATAGAGTCTACGAGCCGGACGATCGGGAGGTCGCCGAGATCGCGATCCTGCCGATCGCGGGCTTTACCGACGAGTCGAACCACGAGCTCGAACACCGCGAACATCCCTACTACGGCGAGATCGTGATCCACTACTTCCACGTCGGGGGCTACACCGTCTGGGGGGCGACCGGGCGGATCGTCGTCCAGTTTCTCGAACTGGCGACCGACTGGCGCGCGCCCGAGCGGCTGGACCCGGAATCCTACGGGTAGTTGCGCCGAGCGACACGCTTTTGCGCGCGAGCGCCGCTACCGGCTGTATGGCCGAGTCGCGCCTCGAAACAGCGAACGAGGGAATCGCCGCGACGGGGATCGACGCCGCCGCGCTCAAGCCCGCCGAGTGCGACGTCTCCCGGGGTGTTTCCCTCCCGTTCGAGACGCTCGTCATCGACTACGAGGGGCCTCGTCACCTGCCCGAACGGGACGTCCTCGAGCGGCTCGCCGCCGAGAAGACGGTTCGACTGACGACGCCGGTGCGCGCCGAGGGGTTCGATCCGCTCGGCGACGACGAACTCGCCCGCGCGCTCCCCCGAGAGGTGGGACGGGTCCTCGTCGCGGGCCACAGCGCGTATCTGAGCGAGCGAGAGCGCGAGAAAGCCGTCGCGCCGCGACTGGGCGCGGCGATCGAGAGCGCTCCCGAGGCGTGGGTCGGCACCGAGGGCGTCGAGCGGATCGCGCTGGCGACGGGCGCGACGCAGTTCGAGCTACTGGGACGGACGACCGGACGGGACCTGCGGGCGCTTCGCGCGGCGGGCTTTGCGGGCGAGATCGCCGTCTACGCGCCGACCGTCCCGGCCGACAGCGAGGACGCGATCCTCGACGCGGTCGGGGGCTACGTCGCCCGGCGGCGTGCGGTCTCGCGCGCACTGCCCGAGGGGGCGCAAACGGACGCGAGCGCGACCGGCCGGGCCCGCGAGGTGTTGCTCGCCGCGAGCGCCGATTTCGCGCTCGTCGGTCCTCCCGAGCGGATCGGCGAGCGGGTCGCCGCTCTGAGAGAGGCGGGCGCGGACGCGATCGTCGGCTACCCCGCGAGCGGGATCGAGTCGTTTCTGGGGTGACCGGTAGGGCTACCTTCTCGCGGGGAACGGTCACGGTATGGCACGGACGATCGCGGTGGTCGGCGCGGGCGCGGTGGGACTGACCGCGGCCTTCGATCTCGCGCGCGCCGGCGAGGACGTGACGGTCTTCGAACGCGGGCAGGTCGCCTCGGGGAGCACGGGCCGGGCGGCGGGCGTGCTGTACGACGCCTACGCCGAGGACGTCGATGCAAAACTCGGCCGCCGATCGATCGAGCGGTTTCGCGAGTTCTCGGGCGACGGTGAGTTCGAGTTTCACGGATGTCCCTATCTCTGGTTCGCCCGCGATGGCGACGAGAAACGAACGACCGCGATCCGCGAGCAGATACCGCGAATGCGAACTCACGGAGTCGACGTCGCGCTACTCGACGGCGACGAACTCGCCACGTGCGCGCCGTCGATGGACGCCGAGGACGTGAGCGTCGCGGCGATCACCCACGGCGCAGGCTGGACCGACCCGGCGAGCTACGCCGAGTTGCTGGCCGAGAACGCGCGGGCGGCGGGCGCGGAGATGCGTCCCGAGACGCCCGTCTCGCTCTCGGAGGCGGGAGTACGGATCGAGGGGCGCGAGGAGGCGTTCGAGACGGTGGTCGTCGCGGCGGGCGCACACACGAGGCGGCTCGTCGAGCGGGCGGGCTACGGGCTCGCGATGAAACCGTACCGGGTACAGGCGCTCGTGTGCGACGCGGCGGTCGAGACGCCGATGGGCTACGACGCGACCGCCGGCTGGTACTTCCGGCCCCATCCCGAGGGGCTGCTGGTCGGCGACGGCACCGAAGAGGTCGAAAGCGACCCCGACGAGTGGGACCGGGGGGCCGACGACGCGTTCGTCGCGTCGGCGCTCGATCGGATCGAGGAGCGCTTTGGCATCCCGGAGCCGACGGTCGAACGGGCGTGGGCGGGGCTGTGTACCGCGACGCCGGACGGAAACCCGCTCGTGGGCTGGCTCGACGAGGGGCTGTACGTCGCGACCGGCTGGCAGGGCCACGGCTTCATGCGCGCGCCGGCGATGGGAGAGCGGATCGCTCGCGAGCTACGCGGCGGGGCTGGGATCGACGCGTTCTGCCCGACGCGGTTTTCGGGCGAGGGGGAGTTCCCGATCGTCGAGGGGATGGCCCTCTAGCGCTCGGCAGGAGCGTCGGGGTCCTCGTCGTCGGCACCGAACGCCGCGGTGTCGGCGTCGTCCGGATCGCCGAGATCGAGGTCCGCGGTGTCCGTAGCGTCCTCGGTGGCGTCCGACTCCGGAGCGGTGTCGGAGATCGCTTCGGCTTCCGTGTCGACCTCCTCTTCGATCGTGACGGTCGTCGCCTCCTCCTCGCCCTTGGGGATCCGGACGTGGAGCGTGCCGTCGTCCTTGAGCGTCGCGGTGGCGGCCTCGGCGTCGATCGCCGCGCCCTCCGGCAGCCGGACGCCGCCGTCGAGCGAGAGACCCCGTCCGGGCAGGCGCATCTCGAACCCGTCGTAGAACTCGCGGAAGCGTTCGAGGCGGATCCGGACCTCGCCATCGACGAAGCGAACTTCGACGTCCTCGCGGGCGACGCCCGGCGCGTCGAAGACGGCGAGGTACGCCTCGTCGCTCTCCAGCAGGTCGACGGCCAGCGGTCGGGACTCCTGGACCCGGCTCGCGACCCGCCCGACGCTTTCTGCGACCCGGTTGCCGACGGACTTGCCGATCTCCCAGACTTTCATGCTCATAGTTCGATGGCCTCCAGCGGAGCGGTTTCGCCGCAGTAGGGACACGAGAAGTCCGTCACACCCACGTCGTCGGGCATGTCGTAGGTGTAGTGAAGCTCGAACATATCCAGTTCACAGCCGTCGTCCGTACAGACGACTTCGAGGGTCGCTGGCATGCAAGTATGTAGAGTCGCCGCGAATATCAATGCCGTGGGTGAGCG
>JAWARX010000128.1:0-6706 GCA_038893155.1 Halalkalicoccus sp. | reverse complement strand
TTACGGATCGATCGATTTTCGTAAGAGTATATTGAACCCCCTCCGAACGCATCGTCGAATGTCGTTCGAACTCACGGACGCGACGGTTGGAACGCCGGTGCTCGACGCGACCGGGCTCGAAATCGGGATCGTCAGCGCGATCGAAGACGAGGCCGCGCTGCTCGATCCGGACCCGACGATCGCCGACGAGATCCGCTCGATCCTCGGCGTCGGGAACGCAGAACCCGATCACATCCCGCTGACGAGCGATCTCGTCGATTCGACCGACGACGGCGTGGTCCGCCTGTCGGTTCCGAACCGGCTGCTTCCCTCGCCTTCGGAGTAGCGACGCGCGTTCGGACCGACCGCGATGGGCCGCCTCGCCCGGCGGTCGCCACCCGTTCGAGACGGAATCTCACTCCAGCGAGAGCGACCACTCGCCGTCCGCCTCGAGGACGATCCAGCAGACTCCATCGTGCTCGACGGTGGCGGTCGTTTCGATCTCGCCGACGTCGTCGATCGCCCGTTCGACGAGATCGCCGGCCTCGTCGAGCACCTCGACGAGGAACCGGCCGCTTCCCTCGTGACTCCCCGCGAGCGACCGTTCGCCGTCGAACGCGAACGGCCCGAGGTGGGTCGCCGTCTCGCCGTCGAACGAGGCCGGTAGCGCCGTCGGATCCGACGCGCTCGGCTGGCTGACGACCAGCGACCACGCGCCGTCGGCCTCGATAGAGAGCGTATACTCCCCGTCGTCGACACCCACACCGGTCGATCCCTCGACGGGACCGTCGGCGTTGATCAGCAGTTCGTTCGTCCCCGCCGATCCGAGATCGACGGCGAACCGACCGCTCCCACCGTGTTCGAACTCGACGGCGGTAAAACCCGACCGGAGGGCGAACGGATCGGTCTCCTCGCTCCCCTCCCCGTCGAACTCGTAGGGAGCGCCGCTCTCGTCGTCTCCCCCGTCTCCCCCGTCTTCCCCGTCTTCCCCTTCTTCCGCGTCTTCGTCCTCCTCGTCGTCTTCGTCCTCTCCCTCGCTTCCCTCGCCCTCGTCGGGATCGTCTGCTCCCTCGGCATCCTCCGTGCGTTCCTCGGCGTCTTGGTCCTCCATCGACTCCCCATCGCCTTCGTTCTCGTCCCCGAACGCGCCCTCGTCGGGAGCGCCGTCGTCAGTCTCCTCGTCCTCGGTGCAGCCCGCGAGCGCGACCGTCGCTCCCGACAGCACCATAAACTTTCTGCTATTCATAAATAGATTAAATAGAAATAACTAATAAATTTATCGGGATCGATCGAACTGGTGGCCGCGCAGTTCGGTCGTGAGCCGACAGTCGACGTTTCGCTCGTCAATGTAGGCCATCGTCTCCTCGAAGCTCTCGGGATCGATCCAGATGTCGTGGTTTTCGATCACGTCGTGATAGTACAACACGAGCGTGTCGGTCGGGAGCCGCTCGTCGAGCAGGACGTCGATCAGCGCCATCGCCCGCCCGGGATCGTCGCCGGGGTGGCGGTTGACCGACAGGGGCGAGCTCACGTTTCGGTTCATCGCGCCGCGCTGGCCGTGGGTCGCGAAGTCGTAGTAGTCCGCGGCGATCTCCATCGTCTCGGTCGTAAAGGAGCCGAAGGGGTAGGCGATCATCGAGGCGGCCTCGCCGAAGCCGTGATCGAGCAGCCACTGCTTGGACCTCTCGAACTCCTCGCGCTGTTCGTCGAGCGGGAGCTCGCCCGTCCGGCGGTGCGTGTGGGTGTGGCTCGCGAACTCCCAGCCCGCCTCGTGCATCTCCTCCATCTCCGAGAGTGTGAGATGCCGGCTGGCTCCCTCCCGGCCGGTGATCGTAAAGACCGTCGCTGGGATCCCGTACTCCTGCATGACCGGGAAGGCGGCGTCGTAGGTCGTTCTGAGGGAGTCGTCGAACTGGACGAACAGCGTCGGGTCGCCCTCGACCGGTACTGCCCGGAGGTCATCGAGGAGGAGGTCCACGTCGCTGCCGGCCCACGCGATCGTCATGTACGCCTCCTCGGTCGACTCGAGGCTCGACGTGTGGTTGATCCCCAGGTCGTAGCGGATCCAGCCCGGCTCGTCGATCTTGTGGCGCGTCCGGAAATGCAGCTCTCGACCGCAGTCGGGGGCGTTGACGTCGAACGACGGCGAGTAGTGATCGCCCGGCGAGGCGACGTACATCGCGAGCGAGAACGTGGTTTCGGTGAGATCGAAGCCCGAAAGGGGGATCCGGACGCGAACCTCGCCGTCGCCCGCGCTCCGCAGGCGGGCGGACTGCGTGCCGCGGTAAGCGTTGCCCGACGGTTCGAGCGATCCCGCGAGGACTTCCCATCTCTCGAAGGACTCACAGTCCTGCCAGCTCTCGCCGCGATCCCACAGCTCCGTCCGGGGGTCGCCGTCGAGAAACAGCGTCGGTTCCTCCGACTCCGGTTCGCGTTCGGATTCGGACTCCGGCTCCGGATCGTCCGGGTCGGCCGTCGCGTTCGCGCTCCCGTCCGGTTCGGTCTCCGCGGTTCCCAGACAGCCCGCTGTCAGCGTCACGCCGGCGGTCGCGAGGAACGCCCGCTTGCTCATGACTCGTCGGCTCCCGTCCATGTGGAGCCAGTATCATATCAGAAATATTGTTAATTGTATGCTATGTTACGGTTAGTACGGTCCTACACCGACTCGAAGCTGGGCCGCCCTTTCTCGAAGACAAGTCGTTCGGCGCCCGTCACGGAGAGGTGCTCGATCGGTTCGGTCGCGAGCGCCTCGGAGACCCGGAACTCGGCGAGCTGTCCGGTGTCGCGGATCCACGCGATTCGGACCGTTCCGGGCTCGTACGACCCGATCGAGGAGACCGCGGCCGTCAGCGCGAGTTCGTCGGTCGGGAGCGCGACCGGGAGGCGGGCCCGCGAGAGCGAGCCGCTGGTGAGGGCGTTCGTGTACACCTGATCGAGATCGAGTGCGTCGAGAACCGACGTGGTGGTGAGGTCCGCCAGCCCGATCCCCTGGCCGTTGCCGTGGGTCGCCTCGGTCAGCCCGCGGACGACGATCCGGTCGATCGACGGCACGTCGGGGTTCTCCGCGTTGAGCACCTCGTAGCGGCCGACGACGTTCGTGTCCATGCCCGTCCCGGAGACGTCCTTGCCGATCTCGTCGACGACCAGCACGTCGAGTTCGGAAAACGGGAGCGTCGGCATGTACTCGCGGGCGCGTTCGAGCAGTTCCGTCTCGCGTTCGGGAAGCGCCCTCGCCGGGACGCCCTCGATCAGCGCCGTTCGGTCCGCCGCGTTCTCGACGATGGCGACGCCGCCGAGGAGCGAGACCTCCTCGCGGACGGCGTCGAGGGCGTCGGTGATCGCGGGGACGTACCCCCGCGAGAGCGCGTCGCGGTGGACCGCCCGCGCCCCACGGTGCTTGCCGAGACCGACCGCGAGCATCTTACACAGCCCGCTTTCGATCCCGCCCGTGAAGTTAGTGTGCGGTTTTACGCGGTTGATAACCAGGACGGCGTCGGCCTCGCGGGCGCTCCGTGCGACGTACACCGGCTCGTCGCCGGCCGTCCCGACCCGATCGGCGTCCATCCGCGCGTCGATCCGACAGCCGACCGATTCGGCCGTGATCCCGAGGCCCGCGAGCACCTCCCGCTGACCCGCCGCGGTCGCCCCGCCGTGAGAGCCCATCGCCGGGACGGTCACGGGATCGAGCCCGCGCTCGGCCAGTTCGCCGACGACCGTCCGCACGACCGGGAGGAGGGCGTGGATCCCGCGGCTGCCGACGCCGACCGCGACGGTCGCGCCCGCCGGGAGGTCCGAAAGCGGCAGGTCCGAGAGCGCGTCTCTCGTAGCCCGCTTGACGTCGTCTATCTCGGGCGTCGGCGGGTCGTACTCGACGGTGGCGAATCGGGGAAAGTCGACGGGATCGAGCGTCGCTTCGATCGTCTCGGCGCCGGGAAACTCCATGTCGCTCACATCGCACCCGACCACCAAAAGCCCGCGACGCGGCTGCCCCATCACGACCGGCCGTTCGCGGTACGGCCACCGTTTATTTATCCCCCGCGCGCAGTCGAGTCCATGCCGGACCTTCACGTCCGCGTCGGCGAGCGCGAGTTGACGGCCGAGTGGGCCGAGAAGAACTCCGAGACGCGCGCGGCGATCGAGGCGGCCCTGCCGCTGTCGGGCGAGGGCCACAGGTGGGGCGAGGAGCTGTATTCGGACGGACGTGGACGTCGGCCGCGAAGACGCCCGCGAGGAGGTGCCCGTCGGCGCGGTCGCCTACTGGCCGGACGGGAACGCGATCTGCCTGTTCTGGGGGCCGACGCCGGCGAGTCGAACCGAGGAGCCCCGGGCGGCAGCGCCGGTGAACGTCGTCGCGCTGCTCGACGAGCCCGAAACGCTCTCGGGAGTCGAGGACGGCGCGTGGATAGACCTGACCGGCCAGCGGAACGGTTCGAACACGTCGGCGTCCAGCCGCGTCGCCACCCGGTCTGCGAGCGCCGCGAGGTTGCGCGTGTCGTCGCGGTTGTACCGCACGAGCGTCTCGAGGGCGGCCTCGTCGCCCCGTTCGTAGGCGTGCCACAGCCTGACGGCCTCCCGTCCGTCGACGCCCTCCTCTTCGCGGCCGATCCCGAGATCGCGTTCGATCGCCTTCAGCCCGCCGGTCAGACCTACCCGCTTGCAGGGGTACATGAGATCGAGATGCGGGGTGGTGATCGAGAGGTCGAAGCTCGTCTCCAGGAAGGGCACGTCGAAGCGAGCGCCGTTGAACGTCACGAGCAGGTCCGCGGCGTCGAGCTCGGCCCCGAGGGCGTCGCGTGTGAGGTCTCGCCCGGCGACGAGCGTTTCGGTCTCGCCACCCCGGTGAAAGCTCACCGTCGTCACGCGATCGCGGCGTTTGCTGAGGCCGGTCGTCTCGATGTCGAAAAAGCAAGCGCCGTCGCGGAAGTTCTCGTAAAAGCGCCAGTGGCTCGAACTCGGGAGCCGGTCGGCGAAGAAGGCGACGTTTCCGCGTTCGAGGTGGTCTCTGGCCTCGTCGATGTACGATTCGATCGAGTCGGCCCGCGAGTCGCCGACCGGGAGCGAGCGCGTTTCGCCGAACGCGTTCCAGTCGGTGACGCCCGCTTCCCAGAGGGTTCGCTCGGTCCGCTCGCCGACGCCGTCGGCGGCGATGAAGCTGTTCTCTACGCGCACACGCCACCTCGGAAGCGAGGGAAAATAACCTATTCGTTGTCGAGGACGAACGCGATCCGCTCCTCGCTCGCGCCACGCGTCTCGCGGCCGGTCACCGAGACGCACCCGATCGCCGCGGTGTTCGAGACGTGCGTACCCGCACAGGCGACCCGGTCGTAGACGGTCTCCGGATCGGCCGGCGCTCCGTCCGGGTTCGAGGCGACCCCCTCGCCGATCTCGACGACCCGCACCTCGGTGATGCTCTCGGGCAGCAGGTCGAGGCGCGTGCGCTCGGGGTCGAGCTCCGCCTCCGCGCGCTCGCGAGCGAGGGTGTACCACCGCACGTCGAGGCTCGCCCGAACCAGTTCGTTCATCCGGGTCTCGATCGCCGCCAGATCGTCCGTCGAGAACCGGCCGTAGGCACAGTCCAGCCGGGCGCGGTCGGCGTAGATCTGGTTGCCGGTCGTTGGGGCGTCGTACTCCGAAAGCAAGAGCGCCGAGAGCAGGTGCTGGGCGGTGTGATAGCGCGTGTGGGCCGCCCGGCGCTCGTCGTCGATCTCGCCGACCACGGACTCGCCCTCGGAGGGACCCTCGCCCTCGACGGTGTGGTAGATCTCGTTGCCTTTCTGTACGTCCGTGACGGTCCACTGAACTCCTGACTCGGCGCGTAGCACCCCACGATCGGCGGGCTGGCCGCCGCCCTCGGGGTAGAAGTGGGTGCGATCGAGGACGACCCTCGACGTGTCGCGGTCGTCGATGACGCGCTCGACGCGGGCTTCGAACTCGCGGACGGACGAATCGTCGAGGTAGAGGGGTTCGGTCATGCGATCGCTTACCCGTTCGCTGGGGATAAGCGCTCGCGTCCGTCGCCGGGCCGCCCTCCGGACGCCACCGAAAACCGTCGTAACGCTAAAGAGTAAAACACGCGTTTTTGTAGGCAACAATGAACGACGACCGGACGCTTTCGAGATCGAGGTGGTTCTATGGGCGTTGAAATAAAGGAAACGCCCGTCTCCGAGGAGGAGTTCGAGGCGATGAAGCGTTTCGTCTACGAGTATCTCGACGCGAGCGTCAAAAACGAGGAGGAGGGGGGACGCATGCGGTGGTACCCGTGGCATTCGGCGGAGTACCGGTTCAACCACACGCTGAACGTTCTCTCGCTGGCCGAGCGGATCGCCGACCAGGAGGGGGCGGACGTCGACGTCGTGCGGGTCGCCGCGCTGTTTCACGACGTCGCGAAGCTCGACGCCGACCAGGAGGTCCACGCAGAGGAGGGCGCACGCGTCGCCCGCGAGTAGCCCACCTCCCGGAGATCGTTCCCTTCTTCCTTCACCGACCGGGTCTGCCGGGCGATCGAGGCCCACACCCACTCGGGCGACCTGGCGGAGCTCTCGCTCGAGGGTCGGTGTCTGATCGAGGCCGACCTGCTCGATAAGGTCGGCGCGAACGGCACCGTACTGATGTTACTCCGGATGGGCTACGAGGCGCGCACCCACATGGACAGCGCGACGATGGTCCACCGCGTCTACGAGCGCGGCAAGGAGGCCTGCGATCGGATCGAGAGCGACACGGGCGAGAG
>JAWARX010000127.1:0-6722 GCA_038893155.1 Halalkalicoccus sp. | reverse complement strand
GTCCTCGGGGTAAACACATACGGTCTATCGAAGGCGGATAATGATCAGTTAATCGGAAACATACGGAGCGGTAGGGAGCGTTCCGGAACGGAAACGACATGGGGTAGACTTTAGCCGGTCGTGGCGAACACCCACCATGGAGTACGATACGGTTCGCTCGACGGACCCGGAGATCGCAGACGCACTCGAAGGCGAAGTCGAACGCCAGCGCGAGGGGCTACAGATGATCGCAAGCGAGAACCACGTCTCGCCCGCGGTACTCGAAGCCCAGAGCAGCGCCCTGAGCAACAAGTACGCCGAGGGGTATCCCGGGAAACGGTGCTACGCCGGCTGCGAGCACGCCGATACCGTCGAGGAACTGGCTATCTCGCGCGCGAAGGAGCTGTGGGGTGCAGAGCACGTCAACGTCCAGCCCCACAGCGGCTCGCAGGCGAACATGGGCGTCTACCTCGCGGTGCTCGATCCGGACGATAAGATCCTCTCGCTCGATCTCACCCACGGCGGGCACCTCTCGCACGGGCACCCGGCGAACTTCGCGGGCCAGTTGTTCGAGGTCGAGCAGTACGAGGTCGACCCCGAGACGGGCTACATCGACTACGAGGGGCTGGCCGAACAGGCGCGGGAGTTCGAACCCGACATGATCGTCTCGGGGTACTCGGCGTATCCCCGAGAGGTCGAGTGGGAGCGCGTACAGGAGGCGGCAGACGAGGTGGGCGCGTACCACCTCGCGGACATCGCCCACATCACCGGCCTCGTGGCCGCGGGCGTCCACGCCTCCCCCGTGGGGATCGCGGACTTCGTCACCGGCAGCACCCACAAGACGATCCGGGCGGGTCGGGGCGGGATCATCATGTGCGATGAAGAGCACGCGAGCGACGTCGACTCGGCCGTGTTCCCCGGCGCGCAGGGCGGCCCGCTGATGCACAACGTCGCGGGGAAGGCCGTCGGTTTCAAGGAGGCCCTCGAGCCCGAGTTCGAGGCGTACGCCGCACAGGTCGTCGAGAACGCGAAAACGCTCGGGGACGTACTACAGGAACACGGCTTCTCGTTGGTCTCCGGTGGGACCGACACCCACCTCGTGCTCGTGGACCTCCGGGAGTCGCATCCCGACACGACGGGCGGGGACGCAGAGGACGCCCTGGAGGACGCCGGGATCGTCCTCAACGCAAACACCGTCCCCGGCGAGACCCGAAGCGCGTTCAACCCGAGCGGCATTCGGGCCGGGACGCCCGCGATCACGACCCGCGGGTTCGGCGCAGAAGAGATGCAGGCGGTGGGCGATGCCATCGCGCGCGTAGTCGACAACTACGACGACGACACCGTGCGAAACGAGGTGCGCGAGGAGGTCCGCGCGCTCTGTCAGTCGAACCCGCTGTACGAAGAGGCGTAGATCGCGACCGCTCGATCTATCCCGTCCGGCGGCCTACCGTGACATATGGCAACAAAAAACAGTTCCGCGGCCGCGGGCGATCGGGTCATCGAGACGGTCTCGTCGTGGCCGGGCGTCGAAATCGGGCCACACCGCTTCGGCGCGACGGAGTTCACCGTCGACGGGCGAGAGATCGGTCACGTCCACGGCGGGCGGACCCTCGACATCAACTTCCCGAAACGGATCCGTGACCGGCTGGTCGCGGACGGGGAGACGGGCGAACACCGGTTTGCGGGCGGCGGCTGGACGACGTATCGCGTCGACTCTCCGAAGGATATCGACCGCGCCCTGTGGTTGCTCCGACTCTCGTATCTGTACAGTCTCTTGACGATGCGGCGCAAGCCCGCCGGACGGTCGATCCTCGCGGGGTTCGATCTCGACGCGGAGCTGGATCGACTCGACCCCGATCCCGAAGTACGGGCAGCCTTCGACCGAATGCGGTAGGTCAACCGGCGTAGGAGCTCTCGCCGACGACCTCGACGAACTCGCCGTAGCCCACCGAGTCGTCGGGCTGGAACTCCCTGACGGCGACCCGAACGCGCTTTCCGACGTGTTCGGGACTCGCGTTCGAGACGTACAGCCGGGTGTCGCCCACGAGCGCGAGGGCTGCCTCCTCGTTCGGGTCGTACTCCGCGAGGAAGACGTTGATCTCCTTGCCGGGTTCGAGGACCGGACGAGTCGTTCGGAACGACCAGCCCTTGAAGTACTTCGAGAGCAGGCTCATATGCGGGCCACCTCCGCTGCCTCGCGGTCGATCAGATACTCCCGGCCGAAGCCGGTGATCGCCGCGATGACGAACACCAGCACCAGAAGCCAGCCGTGAAAGACGAACGGGACGACTTCGACGGGATTGACGATCATCGCCGTTTCGAACCAGTCGTACTGTGCGGGGAGGTCCTGCATCGCAGTAAAGCCCACCAGTACGCCGCCCGACCACGGGAAGATGTAACCGAGCGCCGCCGTCTGGGCGTCGGGGATGTTCGCTCGGCGATAACCGTTCAAGTTGAACCGCTCGCCGATCTTCGAGATGTAGGGTCCGATGGCGACCTCCGCGGCGGTGTTGATCGTGATGACCGCGTTGATCAGGGCCGAGGAGCCGACCATGGTGAGTTCGGCGTTTCTGACATTTGTCGCGAGGTTCTCGAGCGACCAATCGAGGATCGCCTGGAACGCACCGCCTCGGATCATGATCTGGGCGGCGGCGATAATGAGGAGCACGAGAATGGAGAGCTCGAAAAAGCCCGCCGCGCCCTCGTAAATGCTACCCCCCACGCCGACCGCGTCGGGCTCCTCGACGACCGTGAGGATCGGGAGCGCTTCGAGCGGTGCGGCGAGTGGCGCGTCGGCGGGGGCGTTGAACGTTACGACATCGCCGACGGTCGTCAGACCGAGTACGAGATTCGCCGCGATCGCGACGACGATCCCCCACGAGATCGCCTCGACGATGTGGCGTCCGGCGACCGCCGTAGCGATGACGACGCCCATCGAGGCGAGGTGGACGAGACCGATCGGTTCGCTCTCGGCAATGAAGATCTCCTGGGCTTGGGCGGCGATGTCGAGCGCGCCGCCGACCGTCCCGCCGACGATCACGTAGGCCACGAGTGCGGGGACCGCCGCGGCGATCGCGTACTTGAACCGCGAGGCGACGACGCCCCCGATATCCGAGTCTTGTGTGACTGCACTGACGATGGTGGTATCGGAGACGGGTGCTAAGTTGTCGCCGAAAATGGCTCCGGAAAGGATCGCGCCGAACATCAGAATGGGGTTCGCCCCCAGGAGCACGCCCGCGGGGAAAAACAGCGTAACGAACGCGATCGTCGCGCCGTAGCCGGTGCCGATCCCGGTCGTAAAGAGCGCCGCGAGTACGAACGTCGCGGCCGGAAACAACGTCGCGCCGACGCCGCCGACGTCGGCCAGCCAGACGAGCCCGCCGACGAACCCACCGTCCTGCAGGAGCTGTGCGAACATTCCCGCCCAGATCCACGCGACGATCGCCGTCACCGCCACCGGCTGAGTCATCCCCTCGAAGATGGTGTTGGCGTAGGTCTTCCAGTTGCCCCTGACGAAGAACATCCCGAGGATCAGCCCGATCAGCATGCCCGCGACCAGCCCCGCCGTATCGGAGATCCGCCACAGGGCGGTCTGGACGATCGCCCAGACGATGAAAAACGCGATCGGGATCGCGCTCATTCCCCGGCCGCCGTAGAACTCGATCCGCGGTCCTCCTCCCTCGTCGGCGCCGAAGCCGCTCATCACGTCCGGCTCGCTTGCTTCGCTCATCGTTGGCTCATCTCGTTCGGTGGCTCAGAACCGCACCTTATAAACCTATTGTCTGCTCGCTCCTCGTGGGGCCGCCCGATCGCCCGCAGCGACGAGAACGACGAACGGCCGTTACTGACTGTGTTCGTACTCCTCGTAACTCCGGGTCGGGTCGATCCGCGAGCCGACCCACGTCCCCAGCGCGATCCCGTAGACGGCGTGGGCGGCGTGAAAGACCGTTTCGGTCCCTTCCTCGACTTCCATGTCGAGCAGCCGGTTCAGCATGACGCGCTCGCCGAACACGGAGAGCGCGAGGCCGAAGATCGTCCCCCAGACGACGCCCTCGGTTTCGGTCGCAGATCGGGGAAGGTTCACCCGCGGGTAGAGCAGGCCGAACAGCGCGCCGAAGCCGATCCCGTAGGCGAAATGCAGGACGATCCCGATCCCCGTATACTCCTCGGGGTGGCCGTCGCCGACGTACTTCGCCCAGAAGTTCGCCGACGGTGGCAAGGATCGCAGGATCGGCAGTCGGAACGCGGTCATCACGACCGTCGCGAACGCGCCGCCCTGAATCGCGCGGAACAGCGAGCGGGCGGTGAACACGGGCGTCGACTGGGCCCGCTCGACCGCCTCGCTCTCGGAGCTCGGCTCCTCGGAGTTCTCGTCCCCGTTCGAACGTAGCAGTGGCATGATCGAGTGGTGGTTCTCCCGTCGGCCCTATAGTTCCGGCCCCTGCGTTCGATGGCCGGTCCACGACAGTTTCGATACACATCCTTGTACAGAACCTTCGATTCGAGGAGGGGAATAGGCACGAACCCGAGCGTTGAAGGCGGTCGGTCCCGCAAACCCGAGCATGACGACGATCATCGACGGGAACGAGGTCGCGGGCGGGATTCGCGAGGCGCTCGCCGAATCGATCGAAACGCTCGAAACGGCGGGCGTGACGCCGGGGCTCGCGACCGTCCTCGTCGGGGACGACCCCGCGAGCGAGACGTACGTGAACATGAAACAGCGCGATTGTCGGGAGGTCGGGATAAACGGGATCCACGTCGACCTCTCGGGGGACGCCTCGCCCGAGGAACTGTACGACACGATCGAGGAACTGAACGCCGACCCCGCAGTCCATGGCTACCTCGTACAGGATCCGGTGCCCGACCACATCGACTACCGGGAGGTGATCCGGCGGATCGACCCCGCCAAGGACGTCGACGGCTTTCATCCCGAGAACGTCGGCCGGCTGGTCGCGGGTGACGCCCGGTTCAAGCCCTGTACGCCCCACGGGATCCAGAAGCTCTTCGAGGCCTACGACGTCGAGACGGAGGGTGCGGACGTGACGATCGTCGGCCGGTCTTCGATCGTCGGCAAGCCGATGGCGAACCTGCTCATGCAGAAAGCCGAGGGCGGGAACGCCACCGTCACGGTCTGTCACTCGCGCACGCGCGACCTCGACGAGAAGACCCGCCGGGCCGACGTCGTGATCGTCGCCTCCGGCGTCACCGAACTCGTCGACGGGTCGATGCTCTCGGAAGGATCGACGGTGATCGACGTGGGGATCAGCCGGGTCGAGGCTGACAACGAGAGGGGGTACGAACTCGTCGGCGACGTCGAGTTCGAGAGCGCAAAGGAGATCGCGGGCGCGGTCACGCCCGTCCCCGGCGGCGTCGGCCCGATGACGCGGGCGATGCTGCTCTACAACACCGTCAAGGCCGCGAGCGAGGCCGAGGACGTTCCGGTCGAGCTACCCTGAGAACCCGTCTTCGGCTCATCCCAGCGAGTCGAGACGCTCTCGCGCCCTCGTAAGCGCGAGTTCGTCGCCGTCGCGTGTGGCGCGTCCGAGGTCGCGGGCGATCTCGACGAGGCGTTCTGCGGTTCGGGGCTCGACGTCGCCGTCGAGCGCCTCGACCCGCCGGAGGTGGTCGGCGAGCCGGTCGAGCGCGCGCCGGACCGACGGCTCGTCGTCATCGGTCGCGTCGAGATACGCCCGGAGGTCGTCGCGATACGTCGAGACGGCTTGCGCGTACGCCAGCCCGCGAGCGGGTGCGAGGGAGTCGGGCACTTCCTCGATGGCGGGGCGTTCGCGGCTCAGCAGCGAAAAGAGATAGAGCTGTTCCGGATCGTCGGTCGACGGATCGAGCGCCCCCGAGGACAGCGATCGCTCGTAGGTGCGGATCGCGACGGCGAGTTCGCTCGCGAGCAGGTAGGTGTCGTCGAGGCCGCGAAGCTCGCCGCCGCGGAGGAACCCGCGGGCGTGGACGTACTCCCGACAGCGATCCGAGATCCGCTCGGCCACGTCCGCGAGCGACCCTTCTCCGACCGATGCTCTGACCGGCGTCAGGTCGAGTTCGACGGGGCTGTCGGTGTGAAGCGCCCGCTCGCCGCGTCCGACGCTCTCGATGCTACCACACGCGGGGCAGGTCACCTGGCCGGTGTCGTAGTACGACCAGCGCGTCCCGCAGTCGGTGCACTCGCGTTCGCCTCTGATCTCCATAGTCGGCGATTCGTCCCCGACTCCTAAACCCGTGCGGACGGCGGAGGGGACTGCAGCGATCGGAAACCGACGTGTGGTTTGATGTTCCACCCGTCCGCAGTAGCAGTATGCGAACGGAAGAGGAGATCAGAGAGCAGTACGAGTTTCTCGCGGAGCAGCTCGAAAGCGAGGAGATGCGCCACGAAGGGGTCAGAGAGATGTTCACGTATTATAAACGTGCCCTCGGCTGGGTGCTTGAAGAGGAGTATATCTAGACATCCGGACTCTTTGCGGTAGGTTTAAGAGGTATTGGCGTGATTGTGTAGTCGACGCTTCGCTTTGGAGGGCCGAAGCGTCAGCGGGGACCAATTCAGGGCGGCAAGCATCCACGCGGGGATTTTTCCTCCCCGCGTGGTTCGCTTCCATTCGAGAACCGACAGCCACGAGCGGCGCGTCGGGTCGAACTGCTTCCAGACTGAAACAGTGGAACGACGGGATCGTCCGCCTATCTGGTTTTTCAACTATTCTATCACATATTATATAATATGTGATAGAATAGTTGAAAAA
>JAWARX010000126.1:0-6728 GCA_038893155.1 Halalkalicoccus sp. | reverse complement strand
GTGGTCACCGGCCCCGGCCGTGACCACGACCGACCACGCGCCGTCCGGCCCGGCCGTCGTCGTCAGCGGGGTGCCGCCGTCCACCACGACCGTGACCGTAGCACCCGGCTGGGCGGTGCCCGCGATCCGCCGGTCAGCCACGACAGCGAGAACGCGCCGATCGAAACGGCGAACAGCAACAGCGGTTCCAGCACGCCGCCGCTCGCGAGGACGCTCACGCCAGCGAGCGCGACGCCCAGCCCGATCGCGACGGTCCGACGTCGATCTGTCGAACGATAGCGCGCGAGCAGTCGGCGTGCGACCAGCAAGAACGCGAGCCCGAGCGCGATCCCGGCCACCACGTCGACCAGGAAGTGAAGCCCGAGCGCGACCCGGGAGAGGCTGACGAGCGCGATCAGCCCGACCGCGGCGGCGTACCGTCCCCGCCGGCTTCCGGCCGGAAGGACCTCCGCGAGCGCGAGATAGACGACGGTCGTCACCGTCGCGTGCCCGCTCGGGAAGCCGTAGCCGCTCGCGTAACCGGTCGCCTCGTAGACCGGCTGGAGGACCGCCGGCAGCGTCCCGAGCGCGACCAGCGGCTGGTCGGGTCGGGGGAGCGCGAAGACGTACTTGGCGGTGAACACGAGCGCGACCGCGCCGATCGCGAGCCCGGCGACCGTGGCGATCCGGTCGCGCTCGAACCGCGCGAACGCCACGATCAGCAGCAGCGAAACGAACCAGATGTCACCCAGCTGGGTGAGGAGCGCGACCACGAGCGCGAGCGATTCGGGAATCGCTCCTTGAACGACTTCGAACTCGCCGACGCCGCGGGACATACCTCACCGTTCGTCTCGATCGGTATAGGCATCTCGGCTCAGTCCGCCGGCTCCCCGGATTCACGCTCGCTCGCCGCGGCTTTCGGCGAGACACCCTTTCTGCGGGCGTCGACCTCCGAGAGCCCGTAGACCAGCCCGACGAGCAGGGCCACGCCGAGCGGGAGGAACACTACCGGACCGAGCCCGAGGTAGCCGTAGAGGAGATAACAGAGGGTAGCGACGAGACCGACGGTGCCGGCGTAGTAGAACTGCGTGCGGACATGATCGATCAGATCCGCCCCGGTGAACGTCGACGAGAGCACGGTGGTATCCGAGATGGGCGAGGTGTGATCCCCGAAGATCGCCCCCGAGAAGATCGCGCCGACGACGACGGGCATGATTCCGAACTCGCCGGTGAGTCCGAACGCGACGGGGATGGCGATCGGCGTCAGGATCGCCATCGTCGCCCACGACGAGCCCATCGAGAAGGTGATAAAGGCCGCGGTAAAGAGAATCACAACCGGCAGTAGCTCGGGCGAGACGACGCCTTCCGCGACGCCCGCGACGTACTCGCCGGTTCCGAGGTCGTCTGCGACGAAGCCGAGCGACCACGCCAGCACGAGGATCGTCACGGCGGTGAGCATCAGTCCGAACCCGTCGATGACGGTGTCGACCGCCTCGCCGAGGCTCAGGATCCGATAGGCGAGTCCGATCGCGATGGCGCTCGCGACCATCGCGAACGAGCCCCAGACGAGCGCGAGCGCCCAGTCGGCCTCGCCCGCGATGTCGAGGACGCCAGCGCCGGGTGCATACCCCGTCCGCAACGCCGTCGCGAGCGCGACGATCAGGAGGACGAAAACGGGGAAGAAGAAGCTCCGGAGCATCGGATTATCGGTCTTCGGCGTGCCCAGTTCCTCCTCGACCTCCTGAAGCGGCGTCGACCCCTCGCGGGTCACCGCGCCGGTCGTCCACGAGCGGTGTTCGGCGTCGAGCATCTCGCCGTAGTCCCGCCGCGAGAGGACGATCAGTCCGACCATGACGATCGCGAGAATCGAGTAGACGTTGAAGGGGATCGACGCGAAGAAGGTCTCGAACGCCGTGGGCTCGCCGGGTTCGTCGATCGCGTCGTACCCGGACTGGATCATCGACAGCTGGAAGGCGACCCAGCTAGAGACGCCGAGGGTCGCGACGGGTGCGGCGGTCGAATCAACAATATAGGAGAGCTTCTCGCGCGAAATTCGCAGCTCGTCTGCGACGTCCTTCATCGTCGAGCCGACGATCGCGGTGTTGGCGTAGTCGTCGAAGAACATCACGAGGCCGAGAACCCACGTTACCGCGCCGACCTTCCACTGGGTATCGAGCTTCCGGGTGGCGAACTCCCGGACCGCGATCGATCCTCCCAGCCGCCAGATGAGCGCGACCGCCGAACCCAGTAGGAGCGTAAACAGCAGAATCTGGACGTGAAACGCGCCGTCGTCCTCGTCGGTAAGCGACTGGACGAGCCAGCCGAACGCCTCGTTCAGCCCCCAGAACAGCGCAACGATCGCCCCGACGACGGTTCCCAGCAGCTCGCCCAGGGCACCGCCAACGCCGACCCACTCGCTTGCGAGCGCGACGCTCGGGGAGCCGACGGCGAGCACTCCGCCGGCCCAGACCCCCAAAAAGAGCGAGAGGATCGGTTTTCGCGTGACGATCGCGAGCGCGATCGCCAGAAGCGGCGGCACGAGCGAGAGGAGCCCGAACTCGACCATACCCACGCTCTTCGCCGAATATCCGTATAAAACTGTGCGTTCGAGAGAGGCGGACTCAGCGCGGATGTGCCCCGATGGAGCGATCGAGCATCGAGCCGCGCCCGGAGCCGAACTCGTCGAGATCGGGTCCACGAAGCGGGATGTCGAAGTACTCCATCTCGTCCGCGTCCGAAAGCGTCGGATCGTCAGCGATGGCAGAAAGCGTCGCGGTGTAGGCGATCCGGGTCGCCTCGACGTAGAGGCCGAACGACTCGTTTCCGAGATCGTCCGACTGGCCCGTGACCTCATAGAGGATGCCAGCGGCGTCGGTCTGTGGACAGAGCGCGTCCAGATAATCACCCCACAGGGGCGCGTAGCCGTAGCGCGAGACGGTATCGAAAACGCCCCAGCGCTGCTCGGAAAGCGCCTCTTCGACCGTTCTGTTCAGGCGCAGCGATCGGTTGCTGGTCTCCTCGTCAATAAACGGGTTTACGTTCTCGCTCGTCGGCGCGTCAGGGTCGTAGTAGGGCGCGAGCTCCTCGTAGTCGGTTCCGTAGACTGCCATCAGGCTCATCAGCGTCTTTTCGGGATCGTCGGGATCCTCGTCTTCGGTTCGGGCCGCGAGGTTCTGGTGATGGTGGCTGAGCGCGAACTCCGGGTCGGCGTCGAGAAAGGAGTCGGTGAGCGCGCGGGCTTCGGGCGTGAGCAACAGCCCGCTTCCCCGTAGGACATGCTCGTCTTCAGGCTGGTCGATGTACCAGCCCTCCTCGCCGTCGTCGAACTCACAGCGCCACCAGTCCGCGGGCTCCTCGCCCGAGCGGAAGTCGGGATCGATGTTGAAGTCCCGATTTATGTCGTAGCCGGCGGGCGAGCCGTAGTTGTAGTACGGGCGGTAGCGAGAGTCTCCTTCGTTCCACTCCTGGGTGTTCTGCCGGCGAGTGATCCGCTGGTCGTGACCGTCGCCGGTCGTGTCCTCCCTGTACATCGCCCCGTCGGGGTTCGACCGAGGGACGAACGTGATCGTGAGGGTGTCGAGCAGGTGCTCGACCTGCGGGGAGGTCCCCTCGGCGAGTTGGCGAAGCAGGAGGAGGGTGACCTCCGTTCCGGCGGGTTCGTCGCCGTGGATCTGATCGTGGGCGTGGATCCGCGTCTCGCCGCTTCCGATCGTCGCCTCCCAGATCGGATCGTCGAGGTGCGCAGAGCGACCGATCTCGCGGAGCTGAATCCGGTCGGTGCGCTGTTCTAGCTGCTGGAGATCGCGAGTGACCTGCTCGTTCGTCCGGTACGGCCCAGCGTCGAGATCGACAGCGTCCTCGTCGTCCGCGAGCGCCGGAAACGCTGGAACGCTGGTGGCGGCGGTTGCGGTCGCGATCGCCTTCAGATAGCTTCTCCGTTGCATACCTTTCGACGGTACTGTTCTATCGACATAACTGTAATTAGCCAAATAGTAATAGATATCAGGAAGAAGTAAGACGAGCGAGAGTCGAACTTCGGTTACGATCAGCGCCGCAAAATAAGTTTCAGAACGTCCTCGTCGGCGAGTTCGTGGTCGGTGCCGACCTGCTGTTCGTCGTGTTTCGCGCTCGGGCCCGAGACCCGCGCGAAGCGAAAGCGCTCCTCGAACTCCCCGCCGAGTTTCTCCATCGCGTCCTCGATGTCGCTGCCTTCCTCGAGGATCAGTGGTTCCTCGTAATCGATGCCGCGGCCGGGTTTGTCCATGTAGATCCGCATCAGCCCGAGGGTCCGCCAGATCTTCTCTTTGAGTCCGTCGAGACCCTTCTCTTTCTCCGCGGAGATGAACGTCACCTCCTCGGGGTCCAGATCGTGGTCGCGCAGGTCCTCGTAGACGGTTTCTAGGTAGTCCCGATCGATCAGGTCGGCCTTGTTGACCGCGACGATCGAGGGCAGGTAGACCCGGTTTTCCATGATCGCGTCGATCAGCCGGTCCACGTCGAGCTCCTCGCGCACCGTGACGTTGGCGTTGACGTAGCCGTTCTCGCGGAGCACCTCCTTGATCACCTCCTCGGGCAGGCCGGGATCGTCGCTCGCGGTGACGCGGATCCCGCCCCGTCCCTTCTTGACGACCGAGAGGCTCGGCGGCTCGGTGTCGAGACGGACCTTGTTCGCGTACAGCTCCTCGCGGAGGCGCTCGTACTGGTCGATCTCGAACACCGAGAGGACGAACACGACGAGGTCGGCCGCGCGCACCACCGAGAGCACCTCCCGGCCGCCCCCGCGTCCGCTGGCCGCGCCCTCGATCAGGCCGGGGACGTCCATGATCTGGATGTTCGCCCCCCGATACTGGAGCATGCCCGGGTTGACGTCGAGGGTCGTGAACTCGTAGGAGCCGACCTCGCTCTCGGCGTTGGTCAGCGCGTTCAACAGGGTCGACTTGCCGACGCTCGGAAAGCCCACGAGCGCGACCGTCGCGTCGCCGGTCTTCTCGACGGCGTAGCCGCTGCCGCCGCCCGCGGAGGACTGGTTCTCGAGTTTCTCCTTCTTGTCGGCGAGTTTTGCCTTCAATCGACCGATGTGGGCCTCGGTCGACTTGTTGTACGGCGTCGAGGCGATCTCCTCTTCGATCGCCTCGATTTCCTCTTCCAGTCCCATTGCTCGATACTGGCTCGCTGGGTCGAAAAACCCTTTCCGTTCGGACCGCCCGTGGCGGTTACGCTCCCGACGAACGCGCCGCCAGATCCCCGCGCCGAACGGGCGCTTTCGATAGGTTCTTATCGCTCCCGTTTTTCGCTAAATATGTACGATGCCCGACCCGTCACGGCTCCGAGACAGCACGCAGATCGTGCTTCCGCGAGCCGCGCTCGACGGGCTCGACGAGGACCTCGAAACGAACTTCGCCGTGACGGTCGTCGAGGAGTCCGGTACCGTTCGGATCATCGGCAGCCCGGTCGAGATCAAAGCGGTCAACGCCTACCTCTCGCGACACGGCGTCTCGATCCCGTAGCGCGTCTTTCCCTGATTTGTGTGCGCGCATACAGCGTGAGTAGGCGAATTTGGTACCTACGTCAAATATTCAAAATCGATAGTTTCCATAATTGTAATAAACGCTACCCGCCTAAACGAAGACGATGCGTCGAAGAAATTTCATCGTGCTGACCGGACTGGCAACGACGACCCCGCTGCTTGCGGGTTGTACCGACGACGAGGACGACGTGCCGGAAGACGATGGTGTCGGTGAGGACGACGCCGAAGACGACGGCCTCGGCGACGATAACGGTGAAGACGACAACGGCGATGGAGACGGTGAGGACGACGCCCCCGAGGAGGCCTCGGTGGGGTTCAGCGACCAGGAGAGCGACGACGGCATGACGGTCACCGTCGACGAGGCCCCGCTGCCCGAGGGCGGGTTCGTGGCGATCCACGACGAGACGCTGATCAGCGAGGAGGACCCGATCGGAAGCAACGTCGGCGTCTCCGAGTACTTCGAGGCCGGAACCCACTCGGACATCGAGGTCGAACTCGATCGCGAGGTCGACGCCGAGGGCGAGACGCTGATCGCGATGCCCCACATGGACACGAACGACAACGAGACGTACGACTTCGTCACCTCCGAGGGCGAGGACGACGGCCCGTATACCGACGAGGACGACGAAGCGGTGGTCGCCGACGCCGAAGTGACCGTCGCCGACGACGAGTAAGCTGCCTTCGCTTCCGACCCGACAGTTTTTCGCGTGTCCGCGAACGTAAACCACCCCCGACAACTAAGCGCTCACCACGCGGACGCTCAGCGTATGACGCCCACTGCTCCCGCCGGACGGATCGTTCCCTCGATGGATCGCTCGGTCGCTCGTACCGCCAGCGGCCGTGGCCGACGCGCCGACGGAACGGGTCGGCGATGACCGACCTCGGCTATCAGGCCTCACACGAGCAGTTCTCGCCGAGCGAACTGCTCGAGTACGTGCAGCTGGCCGACGAGTACGGCTTTTCGGACGTGCTCGCGTCGGATCACTTCCATCCCTGGAGCGAGCACCAGGGGGAGTCCGGTCACGTCTGGTCGTGGCTCGGGTCGGCGATGGAGGCGACCGATCTGACCTACGGCACCGTCAACGCCCCCGGCTACCGGTATCACCCGGCGATCATCGCCCAGGCGGCCGCGACGCTCCGGGAGATGCACCCCGACCGGTTCTGGCTCGCCGTCGGCAGCGGCCAGCTACTGAACGAGGGGGTCGCGGGCGTCGACTGGCCC
>JAWARX010000125.1:0-6743 GCA_038893155.1 Halalkalicoccus sp. | reverse complement strand
AACCCGTTCGGGGTGAACCAGACGTCCTGAAGCTGGCCCTGCGGCGTGAGCGCCACCATGAGCAGCCAGTAGAACGGAAACAGCGTCGTAAAGAGGAAAAAGATCGTCACGAGCCAGAACATCGGCTGGTAGGCCTTTCCGGGGTCCGATATCGCTCCGCTAACCCATCGGTTGAGTGGCCCCTCGCTCTCTTCGGTCTGCTGTCTCTCGTCCCGTTGCGTCTCCGTCGTCTCGGTTTCTGCTGCCATCAGTAGACACCTCCTTCCTGGTCACGGAACTTCACGATGTAGATCGAGATGAACACCCCGATGATCGCCGCGGTCATGAAGGCGACCGCCGCCGCCGTCCCGAAGATCCGCGTCCCGCCGAACAGCGCCTCGACGACCATACAGGTCAGCGAGGGAACGGTCGTACAGCCCGCCGTCGATTCGATCAGCCCGTAGACGCGCATGGCGTCCATCGTCCGGAACAGCATCGCGACCAGCAGCGCCGGGAGCACGAGCGGGAACGTGATCAGCTTGAAGCGCTGCCACGTCGAGGCCCCCGACACCTTCGCGACGTCATAGAGGCTGCGGTCGACGCTCTGGAGGCCCGCTAAGATGAGTAGCGCCATGAACGCCGAGGTCTTCCAGACGTCGGCGATCAGGATGATGAAAAACGAGTCCCGGCTGCTCGCGAGCGGGTCGCTTCCCATCAGCCCGAGCCAGTTCATCAGGTCCGTACCGAACCCGACCGTCGGCTGGAAGATGAGGAAGAAGATCATCCCCTGGATGACGATCGGCACCGCCCACGGGATGATGATCGCGACCCGGACCCAGCGCCGACCCCGGAAGTCCTTATCGAGCACGAGCGCCTGTCCGAAGCCGATCAGCGTCGTAAACAGGACGTTCAGGATCGCGAACGCCAGCGTGACGAACAGCGCCTGCTGGAAGAAGCCGACGCCGAGTTCGACGAACGGAAACGTCCCCACGAAGTTGATGTCGAGGAACTGCCGGGCGAGCCGGACGTCGCCAGTGAGGATGTTGACGTAGTTCTCGAGACCGACGAACCCGCCTAGTGGCTCCGCGCCCCGGGTCTGATCCTCGAGCAGCGACATCCAGAACGTCGATATCAGCGGGTAAAAGGCCACCAGCGTGAGCAGGGCGAACGACGGAATGAGAAGCAGATAGGCGTAGGCCGCCTCGCTCAAGTTCTCCATCCAGTCGACGACCGGCGCGAGTCGCCCGCGTTCGGGCGCCTCAGTTGCCATCCGTCCCCTCCACGTCCTGCTCGCTGCGTTCGAGTCGCGTCTTCAGGTCACCCATGGCTTCTTCGGGGGTCTTCTGTCGCGTGTAGGCGTCGTGAATCTCGATGGCGATCACCGAGGACTGCTCGTTCCAGATGTCGGTCACCGGCCGGGGGATCGCTCGATCGCCGACGATCTGGAGCGTGTCGGTGTACCGACCGAGCGGTTCCGTCTCCTGGACCTCCTCGGATTCGAGCAGGTCGAGGTTCGGCGGGAACCACGCCCCTTCCTCGAACATGGTGAGCTGAACGCTCTCGGCGGTGAACGCCTCCAGGATCTGAAGACACTCCTCAGTTCGGTCGGTCGCCGGGTTGATCGCGAGATGCCAGCCGCCCAGCGCGACACACGACCCACCGAGGCCTTCGTACTCGGATTCCTCCTCGGGAACGCCGTAGGGCATGGGCATGGTGCCGACCGCCTCGCCGAGGGCGTCCTCGCCGGCGGTCGCCGCGATCGCGAACGGCCAGTTGCGGTTCGCGACCGCGTTGCCGTTCTCGAAGGGGCCGAGCGACGTGTCCTCGATCCACTGGACGATCGACGTCGGCGAGATCTGCTCGTAGCCCTCGAGGGCGTGTTCGTCCTCCTCGCCGTACATGAACGCCCGCATCATTCGGATCGCGTTCAGAACCGGCTCCTCGTCGACCGTGACCGGCCGGCCGCCGGCGTCGAAGAGGTTCTCGATCCCGCCGAAGTACGCCCCGCCCCAACCCGACATCGTCTCGTTGAACGTACAACACGACAGCCCCTCGTACGAGGCCGCCTGCGTGGTGAAACCGTAGGTGAGGTCACCGACCTCCTGAGCGTCCGCGACGACCTCCGAGAACTCCTGCCAGGACATCGCTTCTGTCTCCCAGCCGGTCGTGTCGTAGCCCGCTTCCTCGACGAGGTCGCGACGATAGAGCATCACCGGGAAGTCCGGGAACAGCGGAAGGGCGTGGAGGTTCCCCGTCTCGGGGTGTTCGGCCGTCTGGATCGATCCTTCGAGGTACTCCGAGCGGACGTACTCGAGGACGTCGGGGGAGAGTTCCTCTTCGAGGTTCACCGTCTGTTCGCGGAGGATGAACGGGATCGTCCATCCCGAGTCCATCATGAAGATGTCCGGCGGTGAGCGGCCCGCCTGCAGCGCCGACTGGATGTCCTGACGACGCTGGTCGGTGTCGTCGGCGGCCGCCCGGACCTCGTAGGTGATGTCCTCGTCGAGACCCGCCTCGTGAAGCGCCGAAAGCACCGGGTCTCGAATGTCCTGAAAGTCAGTGTCGGCGTGGATAATCACCGCGTCGTCGTCGGCGGTCCCGAGACAGCCAGCCAACCCGAGCGATCCGGCCGTGACGCCCGAGGCACCGGCGGCTTTCACGAACGTTCGCCGCGATACCCCGGTCCGTCGTCTGTTTTGCCCTCGCCCCATCTCTCACGGAAAGACGGATCTTTCCTATTTAGTTGTTTTGTATACCGCTACTACACTCGTTGTAACTCGTTCCCTCCGGCGAAATCGATGGCCGCCGGTCACTCCGAGTCGAACCGGTAGAGCCACTCATCACAGGCCGGACAGGCGAGTACCGGTTCGGTGCGCCGCGTTCGCGGGTTGCCACAGCAGCCGCGCGGATCCAGCTCCTCGGTCGGCGTCTCACAGGCCGGACAGCGGTCCAGAAACGCCCGCAGCGCCCGGGCGGCCGCGAGCCGCTCGGACTTCGACAGCGACGTTCGCCCCGAGAGCGCGCGGTCGGCCCCGAGCTCCCCGATCGCCACCGGGAACGAGACCCACGCCTCCCCGCCATCGGGTCCGAGGACGGCGACCAGCGGTCTGTCGGCCTCGATCAGCTCCGCGTCGAACCCGCCCAGCGTCGCGTCGACCTCCTCGACCAGGCCCCCTCCGGACAGGCCGCCCAGCCGGTCCATCTCCGCGCGCCACGCCTCGCGAAACGCCTCGTCGAGAAAGAGCCGCTCGCCGTCCGCTACTAGCACGCCCGCCTCCAGTAACGCCGCAAGCGTGCGCTCTCCGTCGGTCTCGTTCGCGGTCGTAAGCGAGCCGGTCCGTCGCCGGTCCGACTCTCCGACGAGCCGCTCTCGGATGCGGGCGGTGAGCTCGGGCGTGTAAGGCACGAGGTAGCCACGGAGCGCGATCGCGCCGCTCCCGACGAGGAGGACGACGAGCGCGAACAGCGGCGAGACGAGCGCGAGCGCGAGACAGCCGACCGTGAGGATGACCGCGTTCCCGACGGTACACGGCCAACAGCGGTTCTCGCCGGTGTACTCGGGTCGTTCGAGCCGCGCGAGCGAAGTCATAGCCCTCCCTTTCTACCGGCGCGGTATCAGCGTTCCGTCGTCGATTTAGACCTCCGAGCGAGCGGTCGCCCCGCCCGCGTGGGCCGCGTCGAGGCCCTCGCTCAACAGGCGTTTCAACCGCGCGGGCTCGGGTACGCTCCGCAGGACGATCTCGACTTCCCCCGTTCCGGCGCTCGTGATGATCACGTCGCCGTACGAAAGCAGGCGCTCGGGTACCGACTGGCTGAAGGAGGTGTTCTGGATCCGCTCGTAGCGGATCTGGGTGACGTCCCGCGAGACCAGCCCCTCCTTGTGGTACACCTCGGCGCTCGTGATGACGTAGCCGGTCGAGATCCGCCGCAGGTGGGTCAAAGCGAGCAGCCCGAGTCCGACGAGCGCGGCCGCGACACCGACGATCCCGTAGCTTTCCATCGCCAGCGCTCCGACCGCCCCGACGACGACCAGCAGCGCGCCCAGCAGGTAGCCTCCGGCGTAGGCGACGGGGCTCGGGTGGCCGGCCCACAGCACCTCCTCGTCGGGGCCGAGATCGAGCCAGTCGCTCCCGCCGAAGCGCCGGGGAAGCTCCTCCATAGCTGGGCGTAGGGGCGGGAGGAAAAGAGCGTTGTCCTACTCGATCGCCCGGACGGTGATCCGCGTCGCCTCGCACTCCTCGAGCAGCGCCCCCCAGCCGCCGACGCGGACCGGCCCCTCGTCGGTGTCGACGACCAGCGTCGCCCGCCCGGCGTATGCAGCGATCGTATCGCCGGCGTCGGCGCGCGCCGACTGTGCGGTGTACGTACAGTCGACCAGCCGACCGGCGAACGAGCACGCCTCGCCGGTGTCGGTCCACCGCCCCTCGACGTCGATCCACACCGTCCGCCCGGCGTCGAGTTCGGGCTCGACCGCCCGCAGACACTCGCGGACGTCGGCGTACGTCGTCGGCGGCTCGGCCGACCGGCCCGAGTAACACTCCTCCCAGACCTCCCACAGACAGAGCGCGAAGAACCAGCGAAAGACGTAGGTGTGAGTGCGGTCGTCGACGATCAGGCCGTACTCGTTGATGGAGTCGGTGTGAGGGACGAAACACGTCCGCGACCGATCGACCAGCACGACGAACGGCGAGGGCAGCGACCGGTAGCGCGCCTCGGTGCAGGCGGGGGCCAGCGCGTCGGTCGCGGGCAGGGCCTCCCGGTCGCCGTGAAACGACAGCCGGACGTCGACGCCGCGCTCGTGGGCCGCCACGAGCGCTTCTTCGAGCTTTGTGAACTGTGGGCCGGTGAGCGAGGCCTGCACGCGGTCGGTCGCGTCGGCGATCGACTCGCGTGCCCCCTCGAAGGCCGTCTCGAACCCACCGACGACGCGTGCACAGCCGAGGTCGGAGGTGGGCCGCTGGTAACGCTGTTCGACCTCGTCGCTCGCCCACGAGAGCTTCTCGGCCCGCGAGGCGAGCTCCTCCTCGAGACGGTCGAGGCTGCCGATGCGCGCGTGCAGGCTGTCGTCCTCGTAGGTCTCGACGTAGCCACCGGCCTCCAGATCGCGCAACACGTCGTAGATCCGCGGATCGGGGACGTCGCTCGCGTCGGCGATCGTCCGCGCGGAGGCCGAACCCAGGTCCAGCAGCGCGACGATCGCCGCGGCCTGGTACGGCGAGAACCCCGCCTCCTCGAGGACGCTTTCGAGTCCCTCGCTGGTCATGGCCGTGACTCAGTGCCGTGGAACATAAGCGAACCGTCCGGTTACAGATCGCCCGTTGCGCGCGACCAGACCGGCGTTTTCGGCGCTTCGAGCCGCTCTACCTCCTCGTCCGAAAGCGAGATCGACACCGCGGCGGCGTTTTCCTCTACGTGCTCCAGCGACCGGGGCCCGATGATCGGCGAGTCGACGACCTCCTTTTCGAGGAGCCACGCGAGGCTGAGCTGGGCCGGCGAGACGTCCTTCTCGCCTGCGACCTCGCGAACCGCGTCGAGCACCGCCCAGTTCTCCTCGGTAAAGCGCTCGCGGGTGTGTTCGTCGGTGGCGGCCCGCCCGGATTCGGGTTCGGCCTCCCGGTCGTACTTGCCGGTGAGAAAGCCGCCCGCGAGCGGGCTCCACGGGATGACGCCGATCCCCTGATCGGCACACACGGGCAAGAGGTTCTCCTCCTCGTGGCGGTCGACGAGGCTGTACTCGGGCTGCATCGAGACGAATCGCTCGTAACCACCGAGATCGCTCGCCCCGAGGGCCTTCATGAACTGCCAGCCCATCATCGTCGAGGCCCCGATATACCGCACGAGCCCCTCCTCGACGAGGTACGTGAGTGCGGAAAGGGTCTCCTCGATCGGCGTCGCGTCGTCCCAGCGGTGGATCTGATAAAGGTCGATGTAGTCCGTGTTCAGCCGTTCTAAACTCGCCTCGCACTGGTCGATGACGTGTTTTCGAGAGAGCCCCCCCTGGTTCGGCCCCTCGCCCATCTGCCCGTAGACCTTGGTCGCGATCACGAGCTCCGAGCGATCCCGCCCCTCGATCGCCCGGCCGACGATCTCCTCGCTTTCCCCGCGGGAGTAGACGTTCGCCGTATCGAGGAAGTTGATCCCCAGATCGAGCGCCCGGTCGATGATCTCGACGCTCCGCTCTTCGTCGTCGATCATCCACGGCGCATCGCTGCCGAAGTTCATACAGCCCAGACAGAGCTCCGAGACCTCCATCCCCGTCGAGCCCAGCGTGATGTAGGTCATCCCGTGATCGCCGTCGGTGTCCATGCCCGGCCATCGACGGGGGCGGGCAAAAGACTGGCGAGTCGATGGTGCGTTCGCTTACCGCTCGGACTCCCGGAGGATCAGCGGTCCGATCGCGAGCGTGCGCTTTGCGGCCGTCGCCACGCGAAGGACGTAGGAGATCAGGAGGAAAAACGGCAGCAGCGTGATCGTAAACGCCACGCCGATCGCGACGATCGTGTGGCTGATGCCGAACGTCGCGTTGGGAAACGAGAGGCTACTGAAGAAAGCGAGCATGCCGCCCGACACCAACAACGCGGGCACCGAGACGTAGAGGATCAGCTGCGAGAGGTCGATCAGCGCCCACTCGAAGTACAGCGTCTTGACGTGCTCGCGGGCGGGACCGAACATCGACAGCGACGCCTTCAGATCGTCGAGGATCGCGATTCCCTCCTCGCCGAGGCTTTCGGGGTGGTCGTTTGCGATCCGTTCGAGGTGGAAGA
>JAWARX010000124.1:0-6803 GCA_038893155.1 Halalkalicoccus sp. | reverse complement strand
CGACGCCGTTTTCGAGCGGTCGTGTACGGCTGACCGCGCCGAGAGCGGGAAGATAACGAACCGCAGTCGAACGTTCGAGGGTTCGTTTCAGAAGACGAGCGGCAACGACTCCGGTCCGCGGTTGCCGGCGTTCCGATACCACTCGATCTCGCGTTCTCCGTCGAGTTCGAGGTCAGGAAACCGGCGGAACAGCGCCTCTACGGCGATTCGGGTCTGTTCTTTCGCGAGGTGGACGCCAAGACAGGTGTGGGGCCCGTGCCCGAAGCTGAGCGCCCCTCCCGGCGGACGCGAGATGTCGAACCGATCGGGGTCGGGAAAGTGCGTCGCGTCCCGGTTCGCCGAAGCGATGCTCAGCTGCACGATCTGGCCCTCCCCGATCGCGTGACCTCCGAATTCGACGTCAGAAAGCGCGACGCGCGGGATCAGCGACACCGGCGGTTCGTAGCGCAGCGTCTCCTCGATGGCGTTGTGCAAGAGCGTCGGATCGGATCGGAGCGCGGCCCGCTGCTCCGGGTGGGTCAACAGGAGGTAGACGACGTTTCCGATCAGGTTCCGGACCGCGACGTGACCGGCCAGCAACAGCAACATCGCGTTGCCGACGATCTCGTCCTCGGTCGGCCCGTCGTCCTCACCTTCGGCCGCGACCAACGTGCCGAGGAAGTCATCGCGGGGATCGGAACGGCGCTCTTCGAGCAGCGAGAGCGTGTACTCGCGCATCTCCGAGGCGCTTTTCACCATCCGCTCGCTCGTCTCCTCGGTGATCGGAATCTCGTTGAAGAAGTCGACGAAGTCCACCGACCACTGGACGATCCGATCGCGATCCTCCTCGTGGACGCCCATGAACGCAGAAAGGACGTAGGCGGGAAGGAGAAAGCCGTAGTCGCTCGCCGCATCGATGCGGCCGCGCCGTTCGGCGTCGTCGAGCAGCCCCTCTGCGATCTCCTCGATCCGGCCGCGCAGCTCTCGGGTGGACGCGGCGTTGAACCCGCGGAGGAGAAACTTTCGGAGCCGGGCGTGATCGGCCCCGTCTTTCATCAGCACCCACGTCTCGAAGAAGGGGGCGAGCGCTCCGACTTCCGCTTGCATCGCCTCCGGCGCGGCGTCGACGAACCCCTTCATCCGGTCGGCGCTGAGTCGCTCGTCGGCGAACAGCGCGGCGACGTCGTCGTACCCGAAGACGAACCACTGGTCGAGCGGCTCGTAGTAGAACACCGGCCGGTGTTCGCGAAAGTACGCGAGATCCGAGAACGGATCGTCGAGCTTCTCCGGGTCGTCGAGGAAGAACGCCTCGCCCTCGCGCTCGTCGCCGCTCATCGAGCGCCTCGGTCGATCGTTCCGTTCGCGAGGTTCTGCCCGTCGGTGCGAGTACCCGCTCGTGAGCTGTCGGTAACTTGTGTCATGCGTCGTGAACCCGTAGAGGAGCCGCGACGGCATAGATGTGCGGTCAGTTACCAATGTACTGGACGACGGACGCTCCGGCGGCGATCGCACGAAGCCGTGGGGTCGGACGGAGCGGACAGCGAGGGGTTCAAACCCGGTGGCCGAGTTCCCCCGGTATGATCGTCGAAGGGACCGTCCTCCGTGGTCCGGAGTTCACGCCCGTCGAGGGCAGGGTCGTCTGTGAAGACGGCCGGATCGTCGCGGTCGAAGAAGCCGCTACCGCCAGCGAGCGGATCGTCGCGCCCGCGTTCGTCAACGCCCACACTCACATTGGGGACTCGATCGCGAAGGAAGCGGGCAGGGGTCTGACGCTCGAAGAGCTGGTCGCTCCGCCGGATGGACTGAAACACCGGCTCCTGCGCGAGAGCGATCGGGGTGAGATGGTCCGAGCGATCCGGCGTTCGATCCGGTTCATGCAGGCGGGCGGCGTGACGGGCTTTCTCGACTTCCGTGAAGGGGGCGCCGACGGCGTGAGAGTGCTCCGAGAGGCGATAGCGGGGCTCCCAGTCGACGCCTTCGCGATGGGACGGGACGAACTCGCTGCGCTCGAAATCGGGGACGGGTACGGCGCGAGCGGGGCCGCCGACGCCGATTTTTCACGGGAGCGTGAAGCGGCCCGCGAGGCCGGTAAGCCCTTCGGCATCCACGCCGGCGAGAACCGCACCGACGACATCGTGCCCGCGCTGGATCTCGAACCCGATTATCTGGTCCACATGGTCAACGCGAGCGCCGAGCACCTCGCGCGCGTCGAGCGCGAGTCGATTCCGGTCGTGGTCTGTCCGCGGGCGAACCTGGTGACCGACGTGGGGCTACCGCCCATCGAGGATCTCGTTGAGCGAACGACCGTCGCGCTCGGGACGGACAACGTCATGCTCAACAGCCCCTCGATGTTCCGCGAGATGGAGTTCGCCGCCAAGCTGACGAGCCTCGACGCTCCGGAGATCCTCCGAATGGCGACCCGTGCGGGCGCCGAGTTGATGGATCTGAACGCCGGGACGATCGAGTCGGGTCGCGAGGCGCGCCTGCTCGTCCTCGACGGCGACTCGGACAACCTCTCCGGGGTTCGGGACCCGGTCCGGGCGGTCGTACGCCGCGCGGGGGTTTCTGACGTCCGCGAGGTGATCCACCCGGCGCAACACAGTTAAACTAGTATGTGAATGTCGTACACGATGTACGAGCGCATTCTCGTTCCGACGGACGGGTCGGCGGGCGTCGAGCGCGCCATCGAACAGGCCGTGGCGCTCGCGAGCGTCCACGGGGCGACGATCCACGCCGTCTTCGTCGTCAACACCGCGAGCTTCGCGAGCCTCCCGATGGAGACCTCCTGGGAGGGCGTCAGCGACATGCTCCGGGAGGACGGGAAGGAAGCGCTCGAACGCGTCCGCGAGATCGCCGAAACGCGAAACGTCCCGATCGAGACCGGGCTGATCGAGGGCACGCCCTCGAAGGAGATCGTCCGCTACGCCACCGAGCAGGGCTGTGATCTGATCGTCATGGGCACCCACGGCCGGGGCGGGATCGACCGCCTGCTCCTGGGCAGCGTCGCCGAACGCGTCGTCAGGGGCTCGCCGGTGCCCGTCCTCACCGTCCGCGTGCGCGAGGAAGACCTCGACTAGCCGAATACCGCCGTTCGATCACTCAAGCGGCCTGAGATGCTCGCAGTCCCCGGCGTGCACGCGAACCTCGCTTTCGTCGGTCCCGATCACCAGTCGCCCCGGCGACTCGATGTCGAGCGCCCGGCCGACGACCTCGCCCTGGGACGTTTCGACGCGCACGCGCTCCCCGAGCGTGAGTGCGTGGGCGCGCCACGCATCGAGGATCGCCTCGGGATCCGTTCGGAGCGACTCGAACGCCTCGATGATCCGCTGGACGAGGACGCGCCGGTCGACGTCGCCGACCTGCTCGCGGACGCTCGTCGCGCCCGCGGGGAGGGCGGCGGAACCGACGTTCGCGTTGATCCCGATCCCGCAGACGACCCACGAGACCCGGTCGGCCTCGCCCTCCATCTCGGTGAGGATGCCGGCGAGCTTCTCGTCCGTGGGCTCAAGCAGTATATCGTTCGGCCACTTGATCCCCGCCGCGACCCCCGCCTCCCGGAGCGCCCGGGCCGTCGCGACCGCCGCCGCGAGCGTAAGAAGGGGCGCTTCCATCGGTGCGATCTCGGGCCGGAGGACGAAACTCATGTAGATCCCGCCGCTCGGGGCGCTCCACGCACGGTCGAGCCGGCCCCGCCCGGCGGTCTGTTGGTCCGCGAGCACAACGACGCGCTCTGCGCCCGCCGTCGCCAGTTCGCGCGCGCGGGCGTTCGTGCTCTCGATTGCGTCGTGGTACTCGATCTCGTAGGGCGCCGCCAGTCCGTACTCGACGGCCGGCCCGCTGAAATCGGGCACCGAGACGATCCGGTAGCCCGCCTCGGTGCTCTCGATCTCGAAGCCAACGTCTCGAAGCGCCTCGACCTGCTTCCAGACGGCGGCTCGCGAGACGCCCAGCCGCTCGGCCAGTTCGGGTCCCGAAACCGGCCCCGCCGAGAGCGCATCGAGCACTCGCCGTCGCGTGCCCGTCATCTACTCGATGACGACGAGCGTATCGCCCATGTCGACGCTCTCGCCCTCGCCGACGAGCACCTGCGCGACGGTGCCGTCCGCGGAGGCGACCACGTCGTTTTCCATCTTCATGGCTTCGAGCACGCAGAGCACGTCCCCACCCTCGACTTCGTCGCCCTCCTCGACTTCGACCGAGAGGATCGTCCCCTGCATCTCGGCGGTGACCTCCGCGCCCTCGGCGGTGACCGCCGCCGAGCCCGAGTCGCTCCCGCCGGCCGGCTGGGGTGGCTGGGCGGCCGTTCCGCCACCGCCGCCTCCACCCCCGCCGCCGACCGCCTGAACGCCACGCTCCTCTAAGTCGACCGCGAATCGCTTGCCGTTGACCTCGACGGTGAACTCCCGACGGACGACGTCTTCGTCCTCCGTATCGCCGCCGTCCTCGCTACCCCACTGTTTCTGGGCCTCCTCGATCCGACTTCGATCGAGTTCGTCGTCGAGGTACTTCGTGGTGTGGGTCCCCTCGACGAACCGCTCGTCAGAGAGCATCAGTCGGTGGAACGGGATCACCGTCACGACGCCCTCGATCTCGTACTCGCGGAGCGCCCGCAGACTCCGGGTGATACACTCTTCCCTGTCTTCGCCGTAGACGATCAGCTTCGCGATCATCGAGTCGTAGTCCGTGACGATCGGATCGCCCTGGCGAAGCGCGTCGTCCAGGCGCACCCCGATCCCTCCCGGCGGGTCGTACGTCGCGAGTGTTCCGCCCGAGGAGGGTGCAAACTCCTTTGCCGCGTTCTCGGCGTTGATCCGGAACTCCATGGCGTGACCGTCGATTTCGACCTCGTCCTGTGCGAAGGCGATCTCCTCGCCGGCGGCGACCCGAAGCTGCCACTTCACGATGTCGATGCCCGTGATCTCCTCGGTGACGGTGTGCTCGACCTGAATGCGAGTGTTGACTTCGAGGAAGTAGAAGTTCGTCTCCGGGCCGAGCAGTTCGCCCGCCTCGCGCTCTACGTCCTCCTCGACGAGGAACTCGACGGTGCCGGCGTTGGTGTACTCGGCGGCGCTCACCCCGCGACGGGCGGCCTCGCCGATCTTTTCTCTGAGGTCGTCGGTCAGCGCCGGACTCGGCCCCTCCTCGATCACCTTCTGGTGACGACGCTGCAGCGAGCAGTCGCGCTCGCCCAGATGCCGGACGTTGCCGGCGTGATCGGCGAGGATCTGGACCTCGATGTGCCGGGGGTTCTCGAGGAAGCGTTCGAGGTACACCGAATCGTTGTCGAAGTACGCCTCGCCCTCGCGTTTCGCGCTCTGGAGCTGATTCGCCGCTTCTTCGGGGTCCTGTACGATCTTCATGCCCCGACCGCCGCCGCCGCCTTCTGCCTTGATCGCGACCGGGTAGCCGTGCTCGTCGCCGAACGCCCGGACCTCCTCGGGATCCGTGACGGGGTCGGTCGTCCCGGGGACGATCGGGACGCCCGCCTCCTGCATCACCTTGCGGGCTTTGGTCTTCTCGCCGAGCTCTTCCATCGCCCCGCTCGCGGGACCGATCCACGTGATGCCGTCCTCGGCCTCGACGGCGGCAGCGAACTCGGCGTTCTCCGCGAGGAAGCCGTAGCCCGGGTGGATCGCGTCGGCGTCGGCCTTTCGCGCGGCGTCGATCACCGCCTCGTGATCCAGATACGAGTCGGCGGCTCGCGCCGGCCCGACGTTGTACGCCTCGTCGGCGTACCTGACGTGCCCGCCGTCCTTGTCGGCCTCGCTGTAGACGGCGACCGTACTGACGTTCAGCTCTTCACACGCGCGCATGACGCGCACGGCGATCTCACCCCGGTTCGCGACTAGAACTTTCCTGAACATTGGTGTGTATCTCCGAGTGAATTACCTCATTCTATCGGTTCGGCTCGCCGCCGTCCATCCATCCACCGGCGCGCCGGTCGGTACCCGCACCGCACGGCCCTGCGTGGCCTCGATCCGGCCCGCGAACGTCCAGCGCTCGCCGTCCCACGTCTCGACGTCCTCGCCCGCGGCGGCCGCCTCCTGTGCGCGCAGGTGCGAGCCGATGGCGGCGGCGATCGCGGCGGCCTCGGCCTCGCTCGCGCTCTCGGGCACCGCGATCGATCGCTCCGGAAGCTCTTCGCTCATAGCGGGATGTTCCCGTGCTTTTTGTCCGGTTGAGACTCGCGCTTCGAGCGCAGCATCTCGAGGTCGTCGACCAGCCGCGAGCGGGTGTCGGCGGGTTCGATCACGTCGTCGACGAAGCCCCGATCCGCTGCGGTGTAGGGGTTGGCGAACTCCTCTCTGTACTCGTCGATCAGCTCCTGGCGGCGCTTCTCGGTGTCTTCCGCGTTCTCCAGTTCCTGCCGATAGAGGATGTTCACCGCGCCCTGCGGTCCCATTACCGCGATCTCGCTCGTGGGCCAGGCGTAGTTGACGTCGGCCCCGAGGTGCTTCGAGGCCATCACGCAGTAGGCGCCGCCGTAGGCCTTGCGGGTGATCACCGTCAGCAGGGGGACCGTCGCCTCCGAGTACGCATAGAGGAGTTTCGCGCCGTGGCGGATGATCCCCCGGTGTTCCTGCTCGGTGCCGGGCATGTAGCCGGGCACGTCGACGAACGTGAGGATCGGGATGTTGAACGCATCACAGAACCGGACGAACCGCGAGCCCTTCAGGCTCGAATCCACCGTGAGAGTGCCGGCGTTGGCCCGTGGCTGGTTGGCGACGACGCCGATCGAGTGGCCGTCGAGCCGGGAGAACCCGACGACGATGTTCTTCGCGAACTCCGGGGCGACCTCGAAGAAGGCCCCCCCGTCGGTGACG
>JAWARX010000123.1:0-6856 GCA_038893155.1 Halalkalicoccus sp. | reverse complement strand
TACGGCCCGCGGGAACTCACCACGTTCCCACGACGGCGCTTTCTGCTGCGAACGAGACGGTGAGTGTAGCGAGCCGTCCGTGAGCAGTGAAAGCGTAACCCGACAGTCTCGGGCAGACGAGTCGCAGCCTGCGCAGCCGAACGAAGTGAGGCGAGCAGGACCGTCTCGGTGAGTTCGAGCCCTGGCGGCGTACACGAGACGCTTTGCGTCTCGTGCGCCGATCAGAAACCGTCGGTTTCTGATGACGGCGTCAAAACGAAGTTTTGACGAGCACGCGAGAACCGCGAAGCGGTTCTCGGGACGGCGTGAATTTTCGCAGCGGATTTACGGCAAGTCGGAACCCGTCGCTTTCCGGCGAGGGCGTCCGTTCGTTGCGACTGGTCGCGGAAACTCGAAGGTGTAGCGGATCCGGTATCCGGCAGAATTTTGTCCGGCGGCCCGGTACGGGGAGATGAGGGCCCGTATCTCAGTCCGGTTAGAGAGGTCGGCTCATAACCGACTCGTCCTTGGTTCAAATCCGAGCGGGCCCACGTTCTGCCGCGAGCACTCCCGCGAGCGGCGGAACTGGAACGTGCGAAGGGTTCGAAGCAGGGAGTGAAGCGAACGAATGGGAGCAGAACGACCGAGGTTCGAATCGGAGCGGACTCATGATCGCCGACGAGCGGAGACCGAGCCAGGCCGCTGGACAGGAGGAGTATATAGTCCTCCTAGAAACTGACTTACTATCGGTAGCCAATCTTCAACTGATGACGCCGATCTATCTCGGCGGGGTCGGAGGCACTAGAACCGGCGGTCGGGGATACATAGCGGGCCGTGGCTGTCGGCGGGTGATCGGCGAATGACGCGGATTTCGCGGACCGAGAATCGGACTATAGAGACGCCTATCCACCGCGCCCGAGCGCCGTGCAAGCGCTGTGGTGAGCGGATCGCGACGGACGTGCCGGCGTGTCCACACTGTGGTAACCAGCCGAGGGCAGCGATCAAGTGGGCGAGCATGATCGCGATTCTCGTGGGCGTGATCCTCGCGATACCGGCGGCCCACGCCGCGTGGCTGTTTTGGACGGGGTCGCTCGTCGGCGTCGCGCTGTTCTGTCTCGGCGTCGGCGTTTACTGGATCGCCGCCGAGCGCTACAGTCCGACGAAACGCGACGCGCGAAACGGGGCGACCCACCACGAATCGGATCGGTCGACCCACAACGGTTCGTAGGGACGGGTCCGGTATCTCGGGACGTCCGTCCGAATCCCTCGCGGAGGAGGCTCTCGATCCGGAGAACGAACTCGAGCGGCGACCGGATCCGGCCCGAAAACGCCTCCGTCGGTAACTGCGGTCGTTCGGTGCGCCGAGTTACCTGGTCCTTGTCCGATAGGTCATATTTATGTCAACCGACGTCGAAGGGGAGAGGGGGGAGGAAGAAGGATGTCACTCGTTACGCTGCTCGTCGCCGGAGTACTGGTCGCGATGCTGACAGTGGGGCTCTATCTGCTGGCAATGGTCGTGTACGGGTTCGCCTGGGGGTTCGCGATCGAGTACCGACGGTTACAGCGGCCGTGCTACGAGAGGCGAGACGGGGTGTAGCGAACGAGTGGCGACGTCGGCAGGTCCGATCGCGAGAGATCGGTCACTCGTGGGTGAACAGAAACAGGCGACCGTCCTCGTTGGTGACTGTACAGAGGTTCATCACGGTGTCGAGCGAGAGGCTGGTTTCGCGCTGTTTACAGACCACGAGGTACTCGAAGGCCTCCTCGCAGACCGGACAGGAGATCGCAGTGGTGTTCTGGTAGCTCGCGGTCAGTTCGTTGTCCTCGCGCGGTGTGAGGTAGCTTTTCATCTCGTCGATAGTCTCGATCTCGGCCATGCGAGGACACGCGGGCGAGAGGAAATAAATGTACGTTCCGACGCGGTTCCGAGCCGGATCGATAATCGAACGACCGCCGGAGTCGCGTGGTCGGAACACCCGGGCGGTCAACAAAAGCAGGTCCAGTACTCCGTTACCGCCCTCGGACATGTGCCGACCGTTGCCCTCGACCGCGCCGGTCTCATCGGGCTTGGTACGAGACGATAGGACGGGAGGAGAGGTGTATGTTTTGCAGGGGTAGTAGCTCGGGATCACGCGGTGGCCAAGCGAAGTCGTGTCACTACCCGGATCACCAGTGATGGGGTAGGGGGACAAGACTCATTACGGCCGAACGATAACCCGAGCAGGTATCTCGGCGCGCTCGTCGGATGTTCTCGACAGGAGTTCGTCGGAACCGATCGACGCCGTTCGAGCCGTCGCTTCTGGATCCCCGACGACGATACCGGAGACGGTCCGCGAGTAGCGCACGATCACGTATGAACCACGAACGAACCATCTACCGACCCGACCGTGCCCACGAGTCGATCGGGCTGAAAAACGCGAGCGAGTCAGAAGATACCGCCCTCCAGCGCCCAGACGGCGATAGCCGCGAAAAAGAGCGGGCGGAGGCGACCGGCAGTTCGGAGACCGCGGATCGCCGAAAAATCGAAGAGCTGCTCCCGCCGGCTGTCTATCGATCGGGAGGGACAGTGACGGTCGGCGGGCCGACTGACGGCACAGTCGATCGGTTCCTCCAAGAGCTCTACCGGAGGACGCCGCCAGTCGACGGTGTAATCGTCCTCACGACCGAACAAAGTGCGACGGACGTCCTCACGACGTATACGGATGGATTCGTCGAAAACGACGAGGGCAGAATCGAGATCATCGATACACGTTCTGCGGGCCAGTACATCGCGGACGTCTATCGTCGTAATCCGATCCACTACACGGCCGCCGACGGCGACATCGAACGGACGGTGATGTCGCTTACCGAGCTGGTCGAGGCGCTCTCGACGACGCCCGCCCAGCGCCTGCACCTGATCGTCGATTCGTACGGTACGCTCAGCGAATCGCTCTCGTCGAGCGAGCTGTCGAAGTTACTGAACGCGTTTCGTTCGCAGATCGACGGCTATCGGATCTACGTGACCGACGACGGCGATCCCGACGAGAGCCTCATCGGGATCGCAAGCGGGGCGCTCTGGATCGAGGACGACGTCGATTCCGCCACAGGGGTCGAATCGCGGTACCGGCGGCTGTAGGAAGGCGAGTTACTCGTTGGAACCCTCGCTCTCGTCGCTCTCGAAGTGAACCTCCTCCTCCGGGTGTGGTTCGATGTGGCTCAGGATCTCGTGGGGGACGTAGCCGATGTTGTACCCCTCCTCGTTCCGGAGGACGATCCCCTCCTCGAACTCCCGGAAGTCGAAGCAGTTCACTTCCTCGTAGGCGTTGCCCGGTTTGAAAACGACCCTCATGACCGGCGGTACGAACGGCAGCGAGGTAAAAGTCGGGGGTAGAAAGCGAGTGACGTGGTGAGCGTCGCGCCGATGCGGAGCGCTCCGGACGGTACGGCTGTCACCCGATCCAGTGATCGCCGAGCGAGCGCACGTAAGCGGACCCGACTCTCGTGGTCACCGATAGCGCTCCAGGTCGATGAGCACCGTCCGGTCGACCGAGATCCAGTTCGTCATCCGCTCGTCGTCGGTATCGAGACCCGGCGGATACAGCGTACACCGATCCGGGCGTCCGGACCGCTCCACGATCGTACAGTGCAGTACGTGTTCTCGCCCCGCCACGTCGGGGGCCCGGGCGTCGGTAGCCGATCGGTGCGGAGTATGCGCTTTCTCGAAATCGCGTTCGGTCGCCATGCCAGTCAGTATTCGATCGGTTCAGGATTCGTTTAACATTTTATAATAATCGTACTGGTGCCTATAGAGCGGTCAGTACTACTCGATCGAAGGGAGGCGTCGTTGCGAAAGCGGGGTTGTAGACCGCTCCGTTTCGTGCGGCTCGACGCCGGCTCGCTCGTCGCGTCCTCGCTGCACGGGCGCGACGGGAGTCCCGGAGCGATAGCGAACGGGACTCAGGAGCGCCCGCGAGTGACCGAAGGGAACGAGCGGGCGCGACGGGATTTGAACCCGCGGCATCTTGGTCCGGAACCAAGGACTCTGTCCACTGAGCTACGCGCCCTCACTCCAGATACCCGCGGGGATCGTTTAACCGTTGTGAACCTCAGTCCTCGCCGACGACCGGCGTCGCCTCGACGGCCTCCTCGACGATCGACTCCTTCCACGTTCCGCGCAGGAACCACGCGACCGAGAGCACCGCGCCGACGACGTGTCCGAGCGTCATCCCGACCCAGATCCCGGTCGCGCCCCAGCCGGCGGTAAAGGCGAGCAGGTAGACGGCGGGCACGCGCACGCCCCAGAGGTTGAGCCACGACAGCACCATCGCCGTCTTCGTGTTGCCCGCGCCACGGAACGCCCCCAGCACGACCTGCATCACGCCGATGAAGGCGAACTCGACCGATCGGATCCGCAGGTAGTCGGTCGCGAGCGCGATGGTTTCCGCCGCCCCGGGCACGTCCGAACCCAGAAAAACGGCGTTGATCGGCCGGGCGAAGACGACGGCGACCGCGGCGACGCCGACCATCACCCCGCCGCCGGTCCCCGCCGCGAGCCGGACGGCCCGTTCCGCGCGCTCGGGCTTTTCGGCGCCCAGGTTCTGCCCGACGATCGTCTCGGTGGCTTTCGACAGGCCGAGCGCGGGCAGGAAGACGAGCGAGATCAGCCGATTGCCGAGCCCGTAGGCCGCGACGACGGGGGGAGCGAAGGAGACGACCATCGCCGTCAGCACGACGAGCGCGAGCGCGTTCGCGGACTGCTCCAGGGACGTGGGAACGCCCAGCCGGACGATCTCCCGGACGTTCTCGGGATCGAGGCGGAGGTGCGAGAGCCGCACGTCGGGGCCGTAGGGGGTTCGAAAGAGGACGTAGAACGCGAGCAGGCTCGCGACCCCCCTCGAAAAGACGGTCGCCAGCGCCGCACCCTCGATCCCGTAGCCCGAAAACCCGGTGAGGGAAAACAGCAGGGCTTCGAGCGATGCGAGCGAGAGCCACGCGAAAAGCGGGTTGTCGTCGAACCCGAAGATCAGGAACGGATCGATGACGACGTTGAGGACGACGCTGACGAACATGAGCCGCATCGGAAGCTGGGTGTTGCCGGAGCCGCGCATCAGCGCCTCGAAGACGTAAAACCCGAAGAGGAAGGGCAGCCCGAGGAAGAAAATGCGCATGTAGTCCGCGGCGAGCGGGATGACCCGTTCGGTGGTCTGGGGGTCGCTCGGAAGCAGCGAGAGTGCGGGCGCGGTATAAAAATAGCCGACGAGCCCCAGTACGGTGGCGAGCAGGCCGACGAACGCGAGCGTCTGGCCCGCGAAGAGGCCCGCCGACTCGTCGCTTTCCGCGCCGGTGTACTGGGCGACGAGGATGCTTCCGGCGGTGGTAAAGCCGGCGGCGATGGCGATCAGCAGGAAGACGAGCGGAAAGGCGAGGCTGATCGCGCCGACGGCGTCGGCCGAAAGCTGGCCAAGCCAGAGCGTGTCGGCGAGGTTGTAGGCGACCTGAAGGACCTGAAAGACGACGATGGGCCACGCGAGGCGGACCATCGGACGGACCAGCCCGCCGCTGGTGAGAGAGCTCTCGGAATCGACCACTACGTTTCGAAACGGGTGGGTCCGCGAAGAAGCTGCTGGATTCGGCTACGAGAACGGGATCCGCTACGGCGTCTCGTTGGTTTCGAGCGTGAACTCCCCGCGCGGGTAGGCGACGCACGTGAGGGTGTACCCTTCGCTGGTCTCGTTGTCGTCGAGCATCTGCTGGTTGTCGTGTTCGAGGTACTCCTCGGAGGGGCCGTCGACGACCCGGCCGCCACAGGAGACACACTGGCCCTGTCGGCAGGCGTAGGGCAGATCCCAGCCCTCGTCCTCGCCGGCCTCCAGTAAGGTCTCGTTGTTCGCGACCTCGATCGTCTCGCCTTCCTTCGCGAACTCGATCTCGAAGTACTCGATCTCGTCCTCGGGGATGTCGCCGGGACCGGCGGCCTCCTCCGTGCCGCCCTCTTCGAGTTCGCCCTCGGCACCCTCTGTGCCGCCGGCGACGGCCGCCGCGGCCCCGCCACCGCCGCCGATCGCCCGGTTCATCGGCTCGGGAAAGTCGGTCTCGGGGACGGTCGAGGCGCGCTGTTCTAAGACCTCCTCTGCGATGTCGTCGGGAATCACCCGTTCGGTGCCCTTCGCGAAGTGAAGCGCCACGACGACGAGCGCGAGGAAGGCCCCCATCGAGATGGCAAAGGTGGAGGCTTCTACCATATGCGCGGAGCTACGGAGGGCCGGGTTAAGGATATTGTGATCTGACCGGGGTACTCGACGGGGCGTCCGAGAATCCCGTCGCGAGGGGGATCGATCAGCCCTCGTCGGTCGTCCCCCCGATCCGGACGTAATCGAGCGCGTCGGTTCGTTCGGTCCGGATGAGGCTCTCGTCGTTGATTTCGAGATCGAGATCGTCTAGCCGTTCGGCGATTCGCGTGATGTCCTCGTCCTCGGCCCCGACCACCTTGATCAGGAGGTTCCGCTCGCCCGTCATCAGTTCGATCACCTCGATCACCTCGGGAATCGCGATCGCCTTGTCGGCTATTTCGGAGCGCTGGCTGATGCGAGCCGTACAGGTGAACAGGAAGTAGAGGGAGAACCCCGCCTGCCGGTGATCGATCCTCGTCGTATAGCCGGTGATGACCCCCGCTTCCTCCAACCCTTGCATGCGGTTGTGGATCGTGTTGTCGGAGACGCCGATCCGTTCGGCGAGATCGATCGCCGTATACCGCGCGTTCTCCTGCAGCAGATTCAGAAGGCGCTTGTCCACATCGTCGATCTGGTACCGATCCACGTCCAGTACTGGTCCGTTGCTCAAAAGAGGGTGTCGATACTCGTCGTAGTTGTCGGCATTCGTCTCGAGAATCCCTACCAAC
>JAWARX010000122.1:0-6902 GCA_038893155.1 Halalkalicoccus sp. | reverse complement strand
CGACTGCCGAATCAACGGCCGGGCGCGCCGCGAACCGCAGGCTTTTGTCCGGGCCGGTCCTCCGTTCATCGATGGAGGTCGCCATCCTCACCGTCGGCGACGAGGTGCTCGCCGGGGACACCCCGAACACGAACGCGACGTGGCTCGCCGACCGGTTGACCGACCGGGGCGCGACGGTCGTCCGTATTCTCACTCTCCCCGACGACCGCGCACTCATCGCCGAGACTGTCGCCGACTGGTCCGCGCGCTTCGACGCCGTGATCGTCACCGGCGGGCTGGGGGGCACCCACGACGACGTGACCGCCGACGCCATCGCCGACGTCTTCGAGCGCGACCTCGTCGTCGACAGGGCGGTCCGTGAGGACGTAATCGAGACCGTGGCAGCCTACCGAGACGCGAACCCCGAACTGGTCGACGCCCACGAACTCGAAATCGACGTCGACGCGTGGGCAGCGCTCCCCGAAGACAGTCGCGCGCTGATCAACCCCGAGGGGCTCTGTCCCGGCTGTGTGCTCGAAAACGTCTACGCGTTTCCGGGCGTGCCGACGGAGATGAAGGCGCTGTTCGAGCAGGTGGCCCCGGAGTTCGAGGGGAACTCGATCTCGCGGACGCTGTATACACCCCAACCCGAGGGATCGATGCTTTCGGCGCTCTCGGGCGTCATGGAGCGTTTCGACGTGACCGTCGGAAGCTATCCCGACACCGAGGGGCACAACCGCCTGAAGCTGCTCGGCACCGACGCCCAGACGGTCGAGGCGGCCGCCGCGTGGCTCGCCGAACGCGTCGAGCTCGCGGAGGAGTAGATGGTTTCGCCCCGCGAGGTCGCCCGCTCGCTCGCGATCACGCTCGCCATGCTGCTGGTCGCCGCCGCGCTCGTCGGGCTGGTCTACGCCGAGACGCCCTACGGTCCCGACGAGGATCCCGAGGACCTCGCGCCCGGCGTCTCGGTGACCGAAACCGAGACGGGGGAGGGCTACGTCCTCTCGGACGGCCCGATCACCGACGAGACCGTCGGGCTGGTCTTTTACCCCGGCGCGCGCGTCGCCCCCGAGAGCTACCTCCCCCAGCTCGAACCGCTCGTCGCCCAGCGGGACGTGGTCGTGATCGTCCCCGAGATGCCGCTCAACTTCGCGATCTTCGACGCTGACGCCGCCGACGGCGCGATGGCCGCGAATCCGGAGATCGAGCGGTGGTACGTCGGCGGGCACTCGCTGGGTGGGGCGATGGCCTGCGAGTACGCCGACGGCGCGGACGACCTCGAGGGACTCGTCCTCTTTGCCTCCTACTGTGCAAGCGACCTGAGCGAAACGGAGCTTCGGGGTCTGAGCGTGCTCGGGACCGAGGACGGGGTGATCGACACGGAGCGCGAACGCGAGGCGCGGGCGAACCTCCCGCCCGAAACGGAGATCGTCGAGATCGAAGGGATGAACCACGCCCAGTTCGGTGCGTACGGTCCCCAGCGTGGCGATAACCCACCGAGAATCTCCGACGAGGCGGCCCGCGAGCGCCTTTCAACTACCGTGATCGAGTGGTTCGAACCGGTAACGGAGCCGCGTTAATCGGCCTCGGCCGGATCGACCACCGTCTCTTCGATCTCGTCGACCCCGACGCGCTCACAGTGATCGTACAGCGGGCAGGCCTCCGAGCCGTCCAAGCAGGCGGGTTTGCGCGCCGAACAGTACTCCCGGCCGAACTGGATGCTCGCCGTGTGGCCGAAGCCACACTTCTCGGCTGGCACGCTTTCTTCCAAAACGGCCTGGACCTCCTCGTGGTCCGCCTCTGGCGGCGCGATCCCGAGGCGGCGGTAGATCCGGTGGACGTGCGTGTCGACCGGAAAGACCCCGCCCCGGCCGCCCGAGAAGAGCAACACGCAGTCGGCGGTTTTGGGTCCGACGCCGTGTATGTCGAGCAGCCGGTCGCGCACCGTCTTCGGGTCTTCCTCCCGGACGAACCGGTCGAACTCCTCTTCGCTTCCGAACTCCTCGCGGATCTCCTCGGCCGCGGCGATCATCACTTCGGATTTCTGGTTGTACAGCCCGGCCGAACTGATCGTCTCGGCGAGTTCGTCCCGATGGGCTTCGGCAAGGGCTTCGACGAGATCGTCACTGGCATACCGCTCCATCAGCGCGTCGTGGGCGGGCTGGCTCGCTTTGTCGCTCGTGTTCTGACTCAAAATAGTCCGGACGAGACACTCGAAGGCGTCCTGCCCGCCGTAGGTTTTCTGCCAGTACAGCTCCCCCAGCACGTCGATTACGGCCTCGGCGCGGGTATCGGCCTCGCTCGGGTCGAACTCGGCTGCGATCCCGCCGCCCGCGGGCCCGCCGCTGATGTTCTCGACCGGCTCGTCTGCCATACCGGTCGTTGGGACGGCTCGCACAAAAACGCCGCCCACCGCGTGCGTTAGCGGCGAGCTAATCCCCTCTAGTGAGGGGATAGTAATCACGTCCGCAGTCGAATCGTGGCTATGGACACCACGCCCCTCGCGTGGACGGGCGTCGCGATCCTCTCGCTGTCGCTTCTCGGCGTGGCGAGTGGGCCACCGGCTGCTGCCGTCTCGGACGTCTCCGTTTCTCCCGACAACGCCGCCCCTGGCGCTACCGCCGCGGCCGCCGCCGACGCCGACCGGTGCTTTCCGGGCGACGGCCACGGCTTTGCGATCGGGGACGATCCGCGGATCGACGTGACGCTACACCTCTCGCTCCTTTCGAACCTCGGCGGACCGGGCGGGTTCGGAATCGAACTCGTCGGCTCGACCGGCGGCGAGGAGATCATCGCGCTGCAGACCGGGGTGCGATTCGACGGCATCGAGGGGCTCGGCGCGTTCCTCTCGGCCCCGTTCGAACCGTTCTCGCTGGTCTTCGAGTACACGCTCGAACTGCCGATGTTCTCCGAGGCGACCGGCGAAGACGTTCGCTACGACGCCGAGGATGCCCCGGTCTCTGGCCCCGTCGACGCGGCCGACTGCTGACGGTTCACTCGACCCGGATCGTCACCGTCACGTCGGCGCCCTCGGCCAGCGCCCTCACCAGCTCGCGGTCGAATCCCGCGGCGGCCTTCTCCGCGCCGACCATCACCGTCCGCCCGTCGACGTACTCGCTCGTGCGCCCGACCATGCTTCGCTCGCTCTCGAAGGAAAGGCCGGGATCGCCCCGGCCGACCACCCGTTCCGTGTGTCCGCCGGCCTCGACGGTCACGGCGATCTCCGTCGCCGGCTCCCGACAGGCCTCGACGAACGCGGGGTCGAACTCCGCGGGCGCGCGGTCGGCCTCGACCGCCAGGATGCAGTCGCCCGCTGGCGTGAGCCAGTCGTCGGTCGTCACCTCGAAGGTGCTCGCGTGCTCGGCGCTGACGTTCTCGTGACCGCGCGCGTGGACGACCTCTTCCATACTCCCGTTCCCCGTTCGAGCCGCTTCAGTCGAGCGGATCCTCGCCGTGTCGGTTCCAGGCCTCGCTCGCGAACGTCCGTTCGGCGCGCTCGCGGGCCGCCTCCAGCTCCTCGTCGGTCCATCCGCCGTCCTCGGCGTCGGCCCACTCTTTCAGGGACGCCTCGATCGCCTCGACGGCCCGCTCGCGGCTCTCGACGCCCTGTTCGCGCAGACTCGTCACCCGCTCGGAGAACTCGTCCGGCGTCGTCTCCGGATCCGAAAACACCGACAGGTGGCGCTCGGGCAGCGACTCGAAGGTGATCGAACCGTGCTGGATAACCGCGTCCTTGCGTCTGTACTGGGCGTTCCCGCTCAGCTTTCGCGGGTCGTCCGGCCCGTCGACGACCACGTCGTGGGCCGGATGCACCTCGCGCAGATAACAGGACGGTTCGTGGATCGCGGGCAGCGATTCGGCGGCGAAGCCCGCATCGACCCCCAGTCGATCGAACGCCTCGAAGATCGGCTCGCAGAGCAGTTCGTACGTCTCCATCAGGTCGCCGGGGAGCTCGTCGGCGGGCGCGACGATCGAGTACGAGATGTCCCCGTACGAATCGTGGTAGATCCCGCCGCCGCCGGTGGGCCGCCGGGTGACGCCGATCCCCTCGCGCTCGCAAACGGCCCAGTCAACGGTATCGGGCTCCTGGTGATAGCCAAGCGAGAGCGTGCTCGTTTTCCAGCGGTACACCCGGAGGGTGCGCGGGCCGCCCGCGGCGGCCGTCGTCGCCGCGACCCGATCGAGCGCCATGTTCGTCGCCCCGTCCCACGACTCCTCGCGGATCAACCGCCACTCCCGGTCGGCTCTCCCCGCTCGATCCATACCCGCCACTTCCCACGAGCGGACAAAGCGGTTCCGACTCTCCGAACTGGACATAAATTTTCAACTAGAAGTACCTGAAAGCATATGCCGGGGTCGGCGAATGAGCTCTCATGGATCGACGCAGGTTCCTCGCCACCGCCGGGGCGGCCCTCGGCACGAACGCCCTCCCTTCCGCCGTCGCCGGTTCGCCGGCCGGAGCGGACCTCCGACAGGTCCGGTTTTACTCGCCCGCCAGCCAGATCCCTGCGCCCGACCGCGGCCGTACCGCCGCCGTCGTTCGGGCCGAGCCGACCGCCGAGAGCGCCGCCGCGACCCGCGGAGACGCCCACGACCACGACGGGCCGATCCCGCTGGTATCGGTCGACGGCCGGGTCGCGGCGTTCGGTTCGATGCTAGTCCCGAGCGCGGGCCAGCTCAGCGCATCCGAAAACGTCGCGTACGCGAACGACCGGCTCGTCCTCGGGATCTGGGACGCCATCCTCGGATCGGGCACCGTCCGCTGGGACGGCTCGCACGAGCAGTACTGGGACCTCGGGAAGTTCGAGCGATTCGCCGATCGGGCGCGCGAGCACGGGTATACGGTACGCGGAAGCGACGACCTGCTCGCGGACCTCGACGGCGCCGACGGGCTGGTGATCACGACCCCGCCCGCGATGTTTTCGCCCACTGAACTCGACGCGCTCGCGGCGTTCGTCGAGGGGGGCGGGGCGCTTTTCGTTCACGATCAGGCCGACTTCCGGGGGCTCGACGAGACGGACAACCTGAACGCGATCGCCGAACGCCTCGATCTGTCCTTCCGGTTCAACGCCGACGAGGTCACCGACGACGAGCACAACGCCGGCGCGCCGTTCGACGTGCTGACGACCGATTACGACCCCGACCTGCTGGCGTGAGTCAGTCGGCGCTCACGCGACAGCCCTCCGTTGCGTACTCGACGCTCTCGATCGAGTCGATGGGATCGTCGCCACAGACCGGACAGTCGGGCTTTCGCTGCACGGGCACCTCGTCGAACGTCATGTCGGCGGCGTCGTAGACCAAGAGCCGGCCGTCGAGCGTTTCGCCGATGTCGAGGACGAGCTTCATCGCCTCGGTGGCCTGAATGCACCCCACCGTACCGGGAAGCACCCCGAGCACGCCCGTCGTCGCACAGTCCGCGACCGCGTCTTCCGGCGGGGCCTCGGGGAACAGACACCGATAACACGGCCCCCGTTCGTCCTTACTCGCGGGAAACGTGATCGCCTGTCCCTCGAACTTGTAGATCGCACCGTGCGAGAAGGGGGTGTTCGAGAGCGTACAGGCGTCGTTGACGAGATATCTGGTTCGGAAGTTGTCGGACCCGTCGACCACGACGTCGTAGCCCGCGATCAGCTCCTCGACGTTTCCGGGTTCGACCCGCAGCCCGTGCGTTTCGACGGCGATGTCGGGATTGAGCCGCTCGACGTACTGTTTCGCGGACTCGACTTTCGGCTCGCCGACGTCGGCGTCCCCGTGGACGATCTGGCGCTGGAGGTTCGAGCGCTCGACGACGTCGTCGTCGGCGATTCCGAGGGTACCGATCCCCGCGGCGGCCAGATACTGGATGATCGGCGAGCCCAGCCCGCCGGCCCCGATGACGAGCACGCGCGAATCGAGCAGCTTCGCCTGTCCTTCGGGGCCGATCTCGTCCATGATGATGTGTCTGGAGTACCGGTCTAACTGCGTGGGATCGAGCGAGAGGTCCGCCATGGCGTCACTGGGGCGCCGGCGCTAATAAGCCCGCGGCCGAGCGCACGGTCGTGCGCGGTCCCGTCCCTACCGTCGACCACTTTTGAGGGCGGCGGCCTACGGGCCGGTATGACCGAGGATCGAAACGGCTCGCGAGCAGAGCTGTCCCGCCGCCGGCTCCTTCGGACCTCCGCGGCGGCGGGGACGGCCGCCACCGCCGGCTGTCTCGGCGGGGGAACCGACGGCGAGGACACCGTCTACGGCTTCAACACCGGCGACATGACCGTGAGCCTGACCGACCCCGCGGACGACGCGGTCGTCACGACGACGCACCTCGGCGCGACCTCGTCGTTCCCCTCGAACCAGTACACTCCGCGGCTGGCCGACGACGGCGAGGAGGTCCTCTGGCTGAACGTCGGCGAGGGGGTGCGGGCGGCGACCGTCGGTTCCTTGGAAACGGTCGCCGAGGTCGAAACGGGATCGGGCGCGAACTGGCTCGAACGGACCCCCGACGGCGAGCACCTCGTGGTGAGCGCCCGCGAGCCCGCCCATCGCAACCTGCGGATCGACGCCGACCCCGACTCGGAGCGCTTCGGCGAGGTCACCGGCGAGATCGACCGCACGGACGAGCCCGCCGTCGGGGATCGCGACGGCGTCGGCCCCTGTGACGTCTCCATCGACCCCGAGGGGGAGTACGCCTTCGTCCCCGACCTCTACGGCGACACGTTGACCGTCCTCTCGGTCGACTCCTTCGAGATCGTCACGCAGGTCGAGGTCGATGCCGTCGGGGACGCCGAACACGCCCGTCCGTGGATGGGGACCGCCGGCTGGCACGGCGAGGTGCTCATGATCGAGAACGACGAGGGCGAGCGAGGAACCGAGAGTATCTGGGACGTCAGCGATCCCGGAGCGCCCGAGGAGGTCGTCCGGCTCACGACCGAGGACGGCCTCGGAGA
>JAWARX010000121.1:0-6937 GCA_038893155.1 Halalkalicoccus sp. | reverse complement strand
TCGACTCCTCGGAGATCAAGTCGGTCTGGGCGAGCGCGCCGTTCCCGACGACCGCGTTCTCGTACGTTTACAACCTCCACCCCGACGTTCAGGAGGGCGTCAGGAACGCCTTCCTCGAGTACGACTATCAGGACACCGGGATCGCAGAGGAGTTCGAGGGGCGGGGCACGTGGGTCGAGATCGATTACGCGACACACTGGCACGACATCCTCGTGAACCACGAGGTCAACGGCGTCGAGTACGAGGAGGACGCAGAAGAGCTCGAGGACTGAGCGGTCCACGGCTTATAAGACGGATGGCGCCAGTGTACGACCCAGCGAACGGAGAGGACATAGGTATGCTCACAGTAGTCGATCTGAAAAAGACGTACGACACCGGCGACGAGGCGCTGAAGGGCGTCTCGATCATCGGCCCGAGCGGGGCCGGCAAGTCGACGCTCATCCGGTGTATCAATCGCCTGACCGAGCCGACCGGGGGGACGGTGACGCTGGACGGAACGGAGATAACGGCGCTCTCGAAGGCGGAACTCCGGAAGGCTCGCCGGGACATGGGGATGATCTTCCAGGAGTACGCGCTCGTCGAGCGCCTCACCGTCATGGAGAACGTCCTCTCGGGGCGGCTGGGCTACCTCAGCAGCTGGAACGCGTTCCGCCGGAACTTTCCCGAAGAGGAGGTCCGGCGGGCCCGAGCGACGCTCGATCGCGTCGGGCTCGACGGGATGGAGAACAAGCGCGCCGACGAGCTTTCCGGCGGGCAGCGCCAGCGCGTCGGCATCGCGCGGGCCGTGATCCAGCGCCCCAAGATCCTGCTGGTCGACGAACCGACCTCTAGCCTGGACCCCGAGTCCTCGCGGGCGGTGATGGAGCTGCTGACCGAGATCGCCGATAGCGAGGAGATCCCCGTGCTGATCAACATCCACGAGGTGGATCTCGCCGTCGAGTACGCCGACCGCATCAACGGGCTGGCGGACGGCGAAAAGGTGTTCGACGGCACGCCCGCCGAGCTCGACGACCGGGCGCTCGATACGATCTACCGGGGCGAGGACCCGTCGCGCGAACCCACCGACGACGACCGGACGACCGAGCGCGAGTCGGCCGCCGAGAAGGCCCAGCGAGGCGCACACTGAATGTCGGGGGCCGATCGCTCCGCGACGGCGACCGACGGCGCCGGCTACGGCGAGTACAGCGGACAGTGGCGGCGCCCGACCGTCTTCTACAACACGACCGTCAAGTGGCTCGTCTACGCCGCGCTCGTGGCGTTCGTCCTCGGGAACCTCTGGCTCGTGCGGGTGTCGGCCGACCGGCTGCTCGTCGGCCTCGAAAACGGGGCGATCCTCGTATCGAGCATGGTTCCCCCCGAGTTCGGGATCTCGCTTCACTCCCGCGGGATCGTCGTCACCGACGCCACCCTGCGGATCTGGAACGGGATGGTCGAGACGGTCGCGATGTCGATCGTCGCGACGGCCGTCGGCGTCGTCATCAGCATCCCGATCGCGGTGATGGCCGCCGAGAACCTCGTTCCCCGGCCGGTCTACTACGTCGGCCGGGCGATCCTCTCGATCTCGCGGGCGTTTCACGAACTCGTCGTCGCGATCGTCGTCGTCGTCGGCTTCGGCGCGCTGGCGGGCGTGATCGCGCTGGTCTTTGCGACGCCGGGATTCTTCTCGAAGCTGCTGGCTGAAGACTTAGAGGACATCGACGAGGCGCAGGTCGACGCGATCCGCTCGACCGGGGCCGGGCCGCTCTCGGTGCTCGCGTTCGGCGTCCTTCCGCAGGTGGTGCCGCGCGCGGTCGGGCTGACGATCTACCGGTGGGACATCAACGTCCGGGCGGCGACGATCCTCGGGGTCGTCGGGGCGGGCGGGATCGGGAACGTCCTCATCCGGTCGTTCGACCGGTACGACTACGCCTACAGCGCCGCGATCATCCTCTCGATCATCGCGGTCGTGATGGTCGGTGAGGTCCTGAGCGCGGTCGCCCGCAGGAGGCTCCAGTGATGGCCGGGGAGTACCCCGCCTCCTGGGAGCGCCACGGTCCGAAACGGCGGATCGCCCGCTTTGCCGGGCTGCTCGGGTTGATCGTCCTCACGCTCGCCTCGTGGAACGTCCTCGACGTGCGCTACGACTACGTCGCGACCGCGCCAGCGGAGATGCGGAACATCCTCGGGCGGATGTACCCGCCCGACGTCGCCTACACCGGAGAGATCCTCCTCCCGCTTCTCAACACGATCAACATCGCCGTCATCGGGACGCTGTTTGCGGTGGTGATGGCGCTGCCGATCGCGTACATCGGCGCGGAGAACACGACGCCCAACCGGCTCACCTACGCGCTCGGGAAGTTCCTCATCGTCGCCACCCGCTCGGTGCACGTGATCATCTGGGCGCTGATCTTCGTCGTCGTCTTCGGCACCGGGACCCTCGCGGGCATCTTCGCGGTCGCCTTCCGCTCGATCGGCTTCCTCGCGAAGCTGCTGGCCGAGGAGATCGAGGAGATCGACCGGACCACCGTCGAGGCGATCACGGCGACCGGCGCGAACGGCATCGACGTCCTGCTGTACTCCGTCGTCCCGCAGATCAAGCCGGCGTTCGTCGGTTTCGTCACCTACCGCTGGGACATCAACGTCCGCGAGGCGACGATCATCGGTTTCGTCGGCGCGGGCGGGATCGGCGTCGAGCTCAGCACCCGGATCGACTTCTTCGACTGGAACGGCGTCCTCACGATCCTGATCGCGATCCTCGCGATCGTGATCGCGAGCGAGATGATCTCGGCGTACCTCCGCGCGAAGGTCCGGTGAGATGAGCTACGACGCGATCGTCTTCGACATGGACGGCGTGCTGATCGAGGGGTGGGGAACCGACCCGGCGGTGTACGCGGCCGCCGCCGAGCGTGCGCTCTCGGAACTCGGCGCCGACGCGAGCACCGACCGGATCGAGACGCTCGGCGCGCCCGCGTACTCGCCGGCGATGGCCGGGTGCTGTCGGGCGCTCGGGATCGACCCCGAGGCGTTCTGGACGCGGCGGGAACGGGTCGCCTCGCGGCTCTCGAACGAGCGCATCGACCGCGGGCTGCGTCCGGCATACGAGGACGTCTCGACCCTCTCGGAGCTCGCGGATCGGTGTGCGATCGGCGTCGCGAGCAACAACCGCCAGGCGACCGTCGCGTTCGTCGTCGACCTGCTCGACCTCCCCGTCTCGGCCTACCGCGGCCGCGATCCCACCACCGCCGGCTACCGCCGCCGGAAACCCGACAGCTACTACATCGAGTGCGTCCTCTCGGCGCTGACAGCGGAGGCGGGTGCTGACGCGGCCGACGTCGAGGCGCTCTACGTCGGCGACCGCGAGACCGACGTCGAGGCGGCCGAGGACGCGGGGATCGATTCGGCCTACCTGCGACGGTCCCACAACCGGGAGCGGACGCTCTCGCTCGACCCGACCTACGAGCTTTCGGGACTCGACGAGCTTCTCGACGTGGTCTGAAGCGAGGTTGCGTTCGTGACGCCGATTACGGGTCGTACCGGATCAGTTCGTCGGCCCGGTCGGCGAACGCCACCGCCCGGTCATCGAACGAGTCGGCGTAGCGCACCAGAAGCGAGATGACCGTCTCTGGGCGTTCGAGCGCGTAGCCCTCCTCGCGGGTGAGCAGGCCCGCCTCCTCTAAGTCGGCGGCGGTGTTGCTGACCGTCGCAGTCGAGACCTCCAAGCGTTCTGCGATCGAACTGCCCGTCGTCGCCGGCTCGGTGAGCAACGCGAGCACCATCCCGCGGGGCGTCTCCCGGCGGAGGTAGCCGAGCACGCGCCGTTCGAACGCGGAGAACTTGCCCGCCGGGAAGTATCTCCTGTACTCCCCGTCCATGTGGCTCTCGACCGCCCCGGCGTCGACCAGCCGGCGGAGGTGGTGTTGGGTCTCGCCGGTGCCGAGCGAGAGGTCGTCGCGGATCTTCGAGAAGTGTGCGCCGGGCGTCGAGGAGACGTAGCCCGCGATCGCCGAGCGGGCGTCGCTCTCGGAACCCGAGCCGACGAACGCCGCGAGCGGGCTCGCGGCTCCGAGCGCGGCGAAGCGCCGCAGCGTCGTCCGCTTGTCCCGATCGACGGACTCCCCGCTCCGTTCGCCCATTCTATCGGGGATAACGCGGAGCCGAGATAAAACAGCTTCGGCCGCCGTCAGATCGTGCCAGCCCGACTCAGTCGGTCTCCGTTTCGGTTTCGAGTTCTCGCTCCTCCCACTCCTCGTCGTCGCCCTCGAACTCGTCGTCCATCCCGCCGATCACCTCGTCGGGGTCCTGGATCGTATCCATGTCCTCGCCCTCCTTGATCGCCTGGGCCTCCTGTTCCATCTCCTGGACGTCGAGGTCGGCCTCCTCGTCGATCTGTCCGAGCAGCTCGTCGCGGTTGTCGAGTCCGAGCATCTCGCGGGTCTCGTCGTCGAAGTCGAGGCTGTCGAGCTGTCCCTCGTCGAGCTTTACGTCGCTGCCGGTGAGGTGTTTGCCGTACCGGCCGATCATCGAGGTCAGCTCCTGGGGCATGACGAACGTCGTCGACTCGCCGTGACCGATCGACTCCAAGGTTTCCATCCCCTTCTCGATGATGGCGCGCTCGCCCATCGACTCGGCGGATTTCGCTCGCAGGACCGTGGAGACCGCATCGCCCTGTGCTTCGAGGATCTGGCTCTGTTTTTCACCCTGCGCGCGGATGATGTTCGACTGCTTGTCACCCTCCGCCTTCTCGACGGCGCTGCGGCGTTCACCCTGCGCCTCGAGGATCATCGCGCGGCGTTTGCGCTCTGCGCTAGTCTGCTGTTCCATCGCGCGCTGGACGTCCTGGCTCGGGTTGACCTCCCGGACCTCCACGGATTCCACTCGAATCCCCCACTCGTCGGTGGGTTCGTCGAGCTCCGTGCGGATCTTCGCGTTGATCTCCTCTCGTTTCGAGAGGGTGTCGTCGAGCTCCATGTCGCCGAGCACGGCACGGAGGGTGGTCTGGGCGAGGTTCGACGTCGCCTTCTTGTAGTCGTCGACCTCGAGGAACGCCTTCTTCGCGTCCATCACTTTGATGTAGACGACGGCGTCGGCGGTCACGGGCGAGTTGTCGCGCGTGATCGCTTCCTGTCGAGGGACGTCGATCGTCTGGGTGCGTTTGTCGAAGCGATGGGTCGCCGAGACGAACGGCGGGATGAAGTGAATGCCCGGTTCGAGCAGCTTCCTGTACTCGCCGAAGACGGTCAGCGCGCGCTTCTCGGTCGCGTCGACGATCTCGACCATCTGCCAGACGGTGACGATGGCGAGGAACAACAGCAGTAACGCGACGAACGTCAGCGTGAGCGTTGCCTGCAGCGGTACGACGGGGAGCATACGAACTTGTTAGGTTGTCGGTACCAAAAGGGTTGTCATAAATACCACTCTCCAGCTACTTCTCGAGGTCGTACTCCGACTCGCGTTCGCCGTTGGTCGCTTCGGGGGCGTCGGTCACCCGACCGAGGTTGAGTTCGCGGTCGATCTCGTCTTCGACCACGCCCATCGATTCGACGGTCAGGACGTTACCGCCGCCGGGGTCGATAACGAACACCTCCTCGCCCTCCTCGATCTCGCCCTCGAGCGAGCGGGCGGTGTAGTAGGGGTTGAAGCCGCCGCCGGTGAGCTTAATCTGGCCGCCGGTCGGGGAGACGCGCTCCGTGACCCGGCCGGTGCGCCCCTTCAGCGAGGCCGAGTCGCTCGTCTTTCCCGCGCCCTTCCCGCCGTAGATATCGAGTTCGCGGTAGGCGAACAGCGAGACTCCCCCCACCGACAGGACCGTCAGCGCGAGGACGACGGCGAGCGCGCCGCCGGCGACGAAGGGGCCGAGCGCCAGTCCGACCAGCCCGGCGACCAGCAGCGCGACCCCGAGAACGATGAGGTGCGCACCGGGCGCGAGCGCCGCGGCGGGCGGGACCAGCGGCAACGATTCCCCGAGGATCTCTACCATACCTCGTGTTAGGACGCGGGCTGATTAATGTTTCCGGATCAGATAATTCCCAGCCCGTAGGCGAGCGTGCCGAGCGCGACGAGCACGCCGAGAACGACGAACAGCACGTTCTCGGGGTTCAGGTCGCCGGGCTCTATGCTGCGGTCGGCGGTCGGCCCGTCGTTCGTTCGATCGCCCTCGTCGCTTTCGTCTGCGTCTTCGCCGACCTCCTCGACGGAGTACTTCCACTCCTCGCCGTCCTCGGGGGCGGCCATCTACCGGTCCCTCCGCGCGTAGGGGACGTCCGTCTCGCGGCGCTCGTTCGGACTCGCGAGCTCGCCCTCGTAGATCACGCCGCGTTCGGCGTCGACGGTGACGACGGTGCCGTCCGGGAGCTCCGTCAGGTCCGCCCCGCTGACCATCGGGATCCCGAGTTCTCGCGCGACCATCGCAGGGTAGCCCGTCATCCCCGAGCGCGCGTCGACGATCGCGCCGACCGTCGAGAGGTCGCCCGTAAACTCCCCGTCGAACCCGCCCGAAAGCGCGAGGACCGATCCCGGCTCGATCCCCGAGAGGTCGCCGTCGGGTGCTCGAACGACCGGTCCGCTGGTGCGCCCGGAGACGACGCCCGTTCCCGTCTCGATGGTTTCGGCGGCGACGTGGACCTTGAGCATGTTCGTCGTCCCCGCGCCCTCGATCTCGCTCATCATCCCCGAGAGTACGACCACGGTGTCGCCGCTCTTTGCCACGCCCGAATCGAGCGCCGCGCCCACGGCGTTCTCGATCACGTCGTTTGGCCCCTCCTCCGTGAAGGGGGCGTACTGGGCGTTGACGCCCCACGAGAGGGCGAGCACGCGCGCGCTGACCCCTCCGCGTCGCCGGTCCCCGACGTGCCCCCCGCGGCTGGTGGCAGCGTTGACGCCGCCGAAGTAGAGGTCCCCGACCTCCCAGACGTTCACCGGCCGATGGCAACGCAGCTCGGCAATGGTGGACGCGGCGAAA
>JAWARX010000120.1:0-6986 GCA_038893155.1 Halalkalicoccus sp. | reverse complement strand
CGAAACGTAATATTGCAGTTCTACGTGACGAGTTTCATCGACGGTGCGTTCGGTCACGTGGGGCAAGAAACCACCCGTGACTCGGGGCGGTAGCTTTTCCCCGTCGTCGCCCATCCCTCGGGCATGGCCACTCCACCGTACGTCGTGGCGATCGTCGGGAGCCTCCGCGAGGACAGCCACACCAGAAGCGCGATCCGCGAGGCGCTGGGCGGGGTCGAGGACGCCGGAGGAACGGGCGAGCTGCTCGATCTCCGCGAGTACGACCTGCCGGCGCTGAACACGGACGACGATCCCACGGAGGGCGTGGAAGCGTTCACTGCGGCCGTTCGGGAGGCAGACGCGATCCTCTTGGGAACGCCGATGTACCACGGCTCGTACTCGGGCGTGCTCAAAAACGCGCTGGATCACTGTGGATTCGACGAGTTCGAGGACAAGACCGTGGGGCTTCTCGCGGTCTCCGGCGGGAGCTTCCCGATCACCGCGCTCGAACATCTCAGATCCGTGTGTCGCGCGCTGAACGCGTGGGTCCTGCCCCATCAGGCCGCAATCCCCCGTGCACACAGCGCCTTCGAGGACGGGGAATTCGTCGACGAGGACACCGCAGAGCGGGTGCGCGTCCTCGGCGAGCGGGCGGTGCAGTACGCGAACATCGAGCCGGACCCGGCGTGTTTCGAGAGCCGGCAGAACGTCGGGGCAGAGGACTGACCCGCCGACGATCAGTAACCGTTTTGATCGGCCGGCGAGCCACTTCGCCTCGTGCACGCGATAACGCAGAGCGGGTGGATCGAGGTGATCGCCGGCTGCATGTTCGCCGGCAAGACCGAAGAGCTCCTGCGGCGACTGCGCCGCGCGGAGATCGCGGGCCAGGAGGTCGCGGCGTTCTCACCCGCGACCGACGACCGCTACGGCGAGGCGACTATCGGCACGCACGACGGCCGCCAGTGGGACGCCACGAGGGTCGATCCCGACGCCGAAGCGGAACGGATTCCGGAGTACCTGAACGGCGAACAGGTCGTCGCGATCGACGAGGCGAACTTCTTCTCGCCCGCGCTCGTCGGGGTCTGCGAAGACCTCGCGAGCGACGGTCGCCGGATGATCGTCTCGGGCACCGACCGGACCTTTCGCGGCGAGCCGTTCGAACCGGTCCCCCAACTGCTTGCGGTCGAGGAGTACGTCGACAAGCTTCAGGCGATCTGTGCGGTCTGCGGGGAGCCGGCGACCCGAAGCCAGCGACTCGTCGACGGCGAGCCGGCCCACGTCGAGGACCCGACCATCCTCGTGGGGGCCGAAGAGTCCTACGAGGCGCGATGTCGCAACTGTCATACCCTCCGTAGCGAGTAGATCGAGACGTGACCCAGTGGGTGAGCGATCCGACGGGCGGGCGCGAACGCGGGCCGCGCGCGGTCGCCCGCGCGTGGATCGAGGTGCTCGTCCGCCCGCGGCGTTTTTTCCGCGTCGGCATCGCGCCCGCCGATCAGGCTCCCGGGCTGGTCTTTGCGGTCTGTGTCGTGGCGGTCGCCTCCGCTCTCAGGCTCGCGCTCGCCGGCGAGACGATCCTCGGCACCGCCTACCCCACCCTCGGCGGTCGGCCCGTCCTCTCGGTCCTGCTCGTCTTCTCCCTGCTCGTCGTGCTGGTCGCGCCGCTCGCTCTCCACCTGGCCGCGGCGCTCCAGACCCTCCTGCTCCTGTCGTTTGCGCCCGACAGAGCCGGAGTCAGCGAGACGGTCCAGGTGATCGCGTACGCGACGGCTCCCTGCGTGTTCGTCGGGGTGCCGATCCCCGCGATTCAGGCGGTCGCGGCGGGCTACGGCGCGGTGCTGTTCGCGCTCGGCGTGAGCGTCGTGCACTCGGTCTCGATCCCGCGAGCGGTCGCGCTCTGTGCCCTGCCGGCGGCGGCGGTGTTCGGAATCGGTTTCGGCGGGTTCGAGGCCGCAGAGGCGGCGTTCGTCGCCCCGTCGTGAGAGTCACACGACGCGTCGGCAGAGCGGCGTTTCGACAACCGTTTTAGTGCGGGACCACTCCTCCCCTGTAAATGGGTCAGCGTATCATCTGCGGCTCTCTGACTGACGCCGGTCAGCGCGAGTTACCGAACGCACGTACCGATACACGAACACTCTCCTCCGAGGTCGAACGATGAAGTGGGCGAACCTCCACGACGAGGACGTCCTCTTTCGGTTCGAGGGCGACCGCGCCGACCAGCTCACGCCCGGACGGTTCTACGAGGGTACCGTCGACGGCTTCGCCGACTTCGGCGTCTTCGTCGACATCGGCGACTCCGTGACGGGACTGCTCCACCGGAGCGAGCTCGATCGCCGCCTCGAGAGCCTCGACTGGGAGGAAGGCGACACCGTCTACGTGCAGGTCACCGGCGTTCAGAACAACGGCAACGTGGACCTCTCGTGGTCGATCCGCCAGTCGCCCGAGGAGTTCCGCGCGGAAGCGATCGACGCCCCCGACGGCGACCGGCTGCTCGACGACGGGGCGGACTCGGAGCGGGATACGGACGAACCCGAACCGGAGCCCGAGGCCGAGGCGGAATCAGGACGGACGCCCGACGCGTCGACCGAGACCCCGACGGACGGCGGTGCCGCGGGCGCCGGCCCGGAGACGACGCCCGAGCCGATCGAGACCGGCCCGCCCGAGCGGGTCACCGTCGACGCCTTAGAGGAGTCGATCGGCGAGCGCGTCCGGATCGAGGGAAGGGTCGTCGAGGCCCGCCAGACCGGCGGCCCGACGATCTTCGAGGTGCGCGACGAGACCGGCACCGTCGAGTGTGCGGCGTTCAAGGAAGCGGGCGTTCGGGCGTACCCCGAGGTCGGCGTCGGCGCGCTGATCCGTCTCACGGGGGAAGTCGAACGCCGACGCGGCGGGATACAAATCGAGACCGAGTCGCTCAAACCGCTCGGAGAGGCCGACGCGGCGACGGTCGAGGGGCGTCTCGACGACGCGCTCGAAGCGAAGGCCCACCCCGGCGAGGTCGAGCCGCTCGCCGACGATCCGACCGTCGAGGCGCTCGCCGGGGAGATCGCCGACGCCGCGGGCGCGATCCGGCGGGCCGTCATCGAGTCCCGACCGATCGTGCTGCGTCACACCGCCACGGCGGACGGCTACGTCGCGGGCGTCGCGATCGAGCGCGCGGTCCTGCCCCTGGTGCGCGAACACCACGAGCGCGAGGACGCCGAGTACCACTACTTCGACCGCCAGCCCCTGGATAACGAGGACTACGGCATGGCCGCCGCGACCAGCGACGTCACCCGGATGCTCGACAACCGCGCGCGCCACGACGAGAAGCTCCCACTCGTGGTGCTGGTCGATACGGGAAGCACCGAAGAGTCCCGGGACGGCATCGAACTGCTCGACGTCTACGACGTCGATCGACTGGTCATCGATTCGAACCCCGGTTTCGAAACCGACGAACTCGCGTCGGGCGTCGTGCCCGCCGAGGGGAGCGAGCGGGTCACGACGACCGTTCTTTCGAGCACCGTCGCCTGCGGCGTCGGCGACGTGCGCGAGGAGATCGCCCACCTGCCCGCGGTCAGCTACTGGGAAGACCCCCCGGAGGCGTGCGCCGCGCTCGCCCGCGAGGCCGGCTACGACGCGGACACCGTCCGCGAACTCCGCGAAGCCGTCGCGCTCGAGGCGTACTACCAGGCCTACGAGGACAAGCGCGAACTCGTCGCGGACCTGCTGTTTGCCGGCGACGAGGAGGTACGGAGCCTTGCCTCGCACGTCAGCGAGCAGTTCCGCGCGAAGCTGAAGGACGAACTCGAGACGGTGCGCCCGCACGTCGAGGTCCGCGAGGGCGAGCCGACGGTCGCGATCCTCGATACGGACGCGTTTACGCATCGCTTCGACTTCCCGCCGACGGCGCTGTTGCTCGACGCGCTGTTTCGCGATCTGCGGGTCGAGCACGACCGGCTGGTCGTCGTCGGCCTCGACGAGGCCGACCTCCAGATCCGAAGCACCGAGGCGTTCGACGTTCGCGAGCTGGGCGAGCGGGTCGCCGAACGCGTCCCCGAGGGCGGCGTCGTCACCTCCGGGGTCCGGCGCGGTCGGCTCGCCTACCTGATCGGCGAGCGCGAGGCGGTTCGCGAGGCGGCGATCAAGGAGGCCGCCGAACTGGCGGCCGACGCGTAGGCCGACATCCTTATTCCTCGCAGCCTCGGAGGGTTCGACGATCGAATGAGCACCGACGTCGAACCAGCCGAATCGGAGGCGTTCGAGCGAGCCTGCGAGGAGCTTGCAGAACGCGTTCTCTCGGGCGAGATCGAGCGAGAAGACCTCGAGAGCGCCAAACTGGAGGTCTGTTCTGCGTTCTCCTCGCCGAAGGTGCCGACCAACGGCGACATCCTCGCGAAAGCCCCCGACGACCGACGCGAGGAGGCCGAAGCGGTCCTCCGGCGAAAGCCCGTCCGCACCGCCTCGGGCGTCTCGCCGGTGGCGATCATGACCTCGCCGCACATGTGCCCCCACGGGAAGTGTCTCTACTGTCCCGGCGGTCCCGCGAGCGAGTTCGACAGTGCACAGAGCTACACGGGCCACGAGCCGGCGGCGGCCCGCGGGGTCCAGAACGACTACGACCCCTACGGGCAGGTCACCCTCCGGCTCGCCCAGCTCCGAGAGATCGGCCATCCAGTGGACAAGGTCGAGCTGATCCTGATGGGCGGGACGATGACCGCCCGGAGCCACGACTACCAGGAGCACTTCGTCAAGCGCGCCCTGGAGGCGATGAACGATTTCGATCCCGACGATCCGCCCGAGCCGACCGAGGGCGAGAGCTTCGCCCAGAGTCACGACGAGTACGAGTTCTCGTATCTGGAGGACGTGATCGCCGAGAACGAAACCGAAACCGTGCGAAACATCGGGACGACCTTCGAGACCAAGCCCGACTGGTGTGACCCCGAACAGGTAGACCGCATGCTGGCTCTCGGGGGAACGAAGGTCGAGGTCGGCGTCCAGACGACCTACGAGCGTATTAACAGGGAAATGCACCGCGGGCACGGGACACAAGCCAGTATCGACGCCAACCGCCGGCTGCGCGACGCGGCGTTCAAGGTCGGGTTTCACATGATGCCCGGCCAGCCCGGCATGAGCCTCGACATGTGCCGCGAGGACTTCCGCCAGCTCTTTTCCGATCCGAACTGGCGACCCGACTACCTCAAGATCTACCCGAACCTCGTCGTCCGGGGCACCCGGACCTACGACATGTGGCGACGCGAGGAGTTCGAGCCGCTGACCAACGAGCAGGCGACCGAACTGGTGGCAGAGATCAAGTCGATGCTCCCGAAGTACGTCCGCCTCCAGCGGGTCCAGCGGGACATCCCGGCGGACTTCATCGACGCGGGCGTCTGGAAGTCGAACCTCCGCCAGCTCGCCCGAAAACGGATGAACGAACACGGCTGGACGTGCGACTGTATCCGGTGTCGGGAGGTCGGCATGAACGACGAGGAGCCTGATGACGTCGAACTCGACGTGCTGACCTACGAGGCCTGCGGCGGCACGGAACAGTTCATCTCGTTCGAGGACTTCGAGCGCGACCTGTTGATCGGCTTCTGCCGGCTTCGGTTTCCGAACGACCCGGCGCGACCGCAACTCGAAGACGCGGCGCTCGTCAGGGAGCTACACGTCTACGGGAGCGAGGTCGCGGTGGGAACGGACGGCGACTCGGACCAGCACCAGCACAAGGGCTACGGCCGCCGGCTGATGGAACGCGCGGAGGGGCTCGCGGCGGACGCCGGATTCGGGAAGCTGAGCGTCATCTCCGGCATCGGCGCGCGCGAGTACTACAGGAACAAACTCGGCTACCACCAGGACGGCCCGTACGTCTCGAAACGCCTCTAAGACACGCCGAGTGGTGCGATACCCTCGAACAATTCTGTAAATTTTTTATACTTTAACGTGCAATTAGATAAGCCCTCATCGGCCGTCCGTACGACTGACTGAACGGCTCACGTCGTGAGCGATCAGCGAGGAGAAACAGATGAGTATCGTAGCATACGGTGTATGTGTTGGTTCGGTTGGTGGTGAGCGGCGATGATCGACGAGGCGATTCGCTACCTGAAAGAAGGCGACGACGCCGTGCGGACGGTGTTGATCGGCGGGGTCCTGACGCTGTTTGCGTTCCTGATCGTGCCGCTGTTCGCCGTCGCGGGCTATCTGGTGCGGGTGCTCGATCGAGCCGGCCGCGGCGACGAGGAGCCGCCGGTTTTCGACGAGTGGGGCGCGTTGATCGTCGACGGGCTGAAAGCCAGCGCGATCGCGTTCGTCTACGCGCTCGTCCCCGCGGTCGTCCTGATCGCCTTCCTCGCGAGCGGCGGCCTGCTCGGGGCGACCGGCAGTGACCTGCTCGGCGCGATCGGCGGGCTCACGGCGCTCGTCGGTGGGGTGGTCTGGCTGGCGCTGAGCCTGCTGGTCGCCTACGCCGTCCCCGCGGCGCTCGCGAACTTCGCCGAGAGTCGTCGGGTGAGCGCGGGGTTCGACGTCGAAACCATGCGCCGCGTGCTGGCAAACAGGACCTACGCGACGGGCTGGCTGACCGCCTTCGCGATCATCGTCGTCGGCGGGGTCGTTTCGAGCCTGCTCAACGTCGTGCCCGTGCTGGGCTTTATCGCCGGTGCGTTCGTGGGCTTTTACGCCGCCGTGGCGGCCTACTACGTCATCGGCAAGACGTGGGGCGAGATCCGCCACCCACCCGTCCGGGAGGCACCCGCGACCCGCGGTCAGGTCGAGATCTGATCCCGTCGACCGAACTGCCTTTTTATACGTACCCGTCGTGTTTCCGCCATGGGAGAGGAGACCCTTTTCGAGTTCGAATCCGAGCGAAGCCGACGCGAGATCGCGGCGTACCTCCGGGCGCTGGCCGCGGAGTTCGACGGCGACGGTCCCGTGACGTTCCGCGACGGGGAGTACGCGCTAGCCGTGACGCCGCCCGAGCGCGCATAACTCGACGTCGAAGTCGAGCGAGAGGACGAGGACGGCGAGAGCGA
>JAWARX010000119.1:0-3476 GCA_038893155.1 Halalkalicoccus sp. | reverse complement strand
TACGGTCCGGGGATAAAATACCCGCTCACCGGTGGATCGTCGGTGTTTTGCACCGTGTATCCCACACTCCGCCATGGACAAACAGGCGCTGCGCGAACGGATCTGGGACGCGCTCGAACGCGAGGGGATCGCCCGGTTTCCCTTCCCGCCCCACGGCCGGATTCCCAACTTCGCCGGAGCCGACGAGGCCACAGAGCGGCTGGCCGAGACGCCGGAGTGGAAGGGTGCGAAGACGATCAAGGCCAACCCCGACGCCCCGCAACTGCCGGTCCGCCGACGCGCGCTCCGGGAGGGCAAGACCCTCTACATGGCCCAGCCCCGGCTGAAAAGCGAGCGACCGTTTCTCGAACTCGACCCCGCCGCGGTGAGCGACGTCGAGGAGGCGACGACCGCTTCAGGAGTCGGGAACCACGGCGTCCCAGTCGGCCCCGAGGAGATGCCCGCGATCGACCTCGTAGTGTCGGGGAGCGTGGCCGTCACGGAAGCGGGCGCACGCATCGGCAAGGGCGAGGGCTACTCGGATCTGGAGTTCGCGGTCCTCCGGGAACTGGATCTCGTCGACGACGACACGCCGACGGCGACGACGGTCCACGAGATGCAGGTGGTTGCCGAGGCTCCCGAGCCCGATCCCCACGACGTGCCGATGGATCTGCTCGTCACGCCCGAGCGCGTGATCCGAACCGAGCGTCGCGAGAAACCGACGGGGATCGACTGGTCGTTGCTCTCCGAAGAGCGGATCGCGGAGATACCGGTGCTCAACCGTCTGCGGTAGCTACAGCGCCCGATCGAGCGCGAGAACTCGCTCGATCAGCGTCTCGGGATCCGAAGCGACCAACCGCAGACTCGCTTCTTTGCCGACCTCGCCGCGGTCGATCGCGGCGACGGGCGTCTCGTCCGCGTCGGATCCGCCGCCTTCGCCGCCCTCTACGATCGGTCCCTCGATCGCGTCGAGGACGCTTTCGACCTCGTCGTCGAGCCGGCAGTTGACCGCGAATCGGAGGTCGGGATCGGATTCGCGCGCGTCGAGCAGGAACCGGGCGACGTGGCTCGACGCGCCGAAGCGCACGCCCCGGTTGGGGCTGATCCCCGACAGCGTTCTCGTGATCCGCCCCTCGACGGCGGCGATTTCACCTACGCCCTCGGCGTACGGCGTCGCCCCGACGACGTTCATCGCCACCTCCGGAACGAGCTCCCGGACGTTCTCGCTGACGAACCGCTCGACGATCCTCTCTACTGCCTCGGCCGTCGGCTCGCGTTCGGCTCGGTTCCGGAGCGCGGCGAGGTGATGAACCGACCCCGGGCCCTCGCCCACGTCCAGCGGGTACCTGACGGCACGTTCCATGAAGTCGAGCGCACCCTCGACCGCCGGCTTTAGCGCCTCGCCGCGCGCCAGCCGTGCGGCGATCGCAGAGGCCAGCGTACAGCCCGAGCCGTGGGTCGCCTCGGTGTCGACGCGCGCGTGTTCGAAGACCGTCGCACCCTCCCCGGTCACCAGCACGTCCTCGACCTCGGCGGTCGGCAGGTGCCCGCCCTTGACGAGCGCCGCCTCCGCACCCATCTCGACGAGCGTCTCGCCGGCTTCGCGGGCGTCCTCGGCGTCCGTGGGTTCGATCCCCGTGAGAACGGCGACCTCGTCGGCGTTCGGCGTTACGACCGTGGCCTCGCCGATCAAACTCTCGTAGGCCGCTTCAGCCTCGGGTTCGAGCAGCCGATCGCCCGTCGCCGCGACCATCACCGGATCGACGACGGCAGAACCGTCGTAGCCCGCGAGCTTCCCGGCGACGAGTTCGACCACTTCGCTCGTCGCGAGCATCCCCATCTTGATCGCGCCCACCTCGAAGTCCCCGAGCACCGCGTCGATCTGCGCGTCGATCTCCTCTATGGGCAAAACGTGCGAACGTTCGACGCCCCGCGTGTTCTGGGCGGTGATCGCCGTCAGCGCGCTCGTCGCGAACACCTCGTGGGCCTCCATCGTCTTGATGTCCGCCTGGATCCCCGCGCCGCCGCCCGAGTCGCTGCCGGCGATCGTCAGTGCCACCGGTGGACGGTGTGGGGCGACCTGACGGGTCATTCTTCTCCCTCCAGTTCCTGCATGCCCTCCTCGAACGCCGCCCAGAACGGGTCGCGTTCGGGGCGCTCTACGGGCTCGCCGTCGAAGTAGACCCCCTCGCCCGCGCTCGTCTCGCCGACGATCGCCGCCGGGATCCCCTCCGAATCGAGCGCCGAGAGCACCGCTTGTGCCCCCGACGCCTCGACGGTCGCGAGGAGGGTCCCCTCGCTGATCGAGATCCACGGGTCGATGCCGAACGCCCCGCAGGTCTCTCGCACGCCGTCCATCACCGGCACCGCCTCGCGCTCGACGTCGATGCGCACGCCGCCGGCGCGTGCGATCTCGTGGAGCCCACCGTAGATCCCGCCCTCGGTGGCGTCGTGCATCGCGGTGACCGGGCCGGCCGCCGCCGCCACGAGCGCGTCCCGGACGGGACTCATGTCGTAGAACCGATCTTTCGCCGCCTCCACCGCCCCTTCCTCGATGTCGAGGATCTCCTCGAACTGGATCGCGAGCAGGCCCGTCGCCTCGATCGCCGGCCCCTTCGTGACGATCACCGCGTCGCCCGCACGCGCCCCGTCGGGCCGGACGAGGTCGTCCGGGTCGCCGACCGCCAGCGCCGTCCCCCCGCCGACCATCGGGTAGCTACAGCCCGCGTAGCGCCCGGTGTGGCCGGTCACGATCGAGACGCCCAGCTCCCCGGCCTCCGCGTGCATCGTCTCCCAGACGGTCGCGAACTGCTCGTCGGTGATCTCCGGCGGTAAGTTCAGGTCGATCGAGAGGTGCGTCGGCGAGAGGCCGGAGACGGCGACGTCGCTCATCAGGATGTGAAACGCGAACCACGCCGCCCGGTCGAATCCCAGCGACGGCATCACGAACACGGGATCGGTCGCGAGCGCCACCGCTCGCTCGCCCACGTCGATCACGCCGAAATCGACGCCGTGCTGGGGCGCGAGCCGGACGTCCTCGCGGTCGGCACCGAGGTTCGGATAGATGTACTCCTCGAAGAACTCCCGGTCGACCTTGCCCAGATCGGTCATAGCGGATGGATGACGCTGTGGTACTTAGCGGTGGTGATCGCCTCGGCGCGAGCGCCCGCCGTCGGGCAGTCGCCGGCCCAAACCCTTTCTATCGCGGGCGAGTGTCCCGTGTATGGTAAACGTCTCTACGGTGCTCGTTCCGGTGGGCGTCGTCGGCCTGCTGTTCGGTCTCGTCCCGCTTCCAGGGACCGGCGCTCTCTTCGCCGTCCTGGTGATCCTCGCCGGAATCGGCGCGTGGCTGGCCGGATACTGATAGGGTTATCGTGGCCATCCGGACGGTTCGCCTCGTGGTTCGGTTCCCGGGCGGGAACCGTCTGATACGACCGGTTGTAGCCCGTTATCGGTGATCGCGGACCCGTGCCGGCGATCATCGGTAAATCGTTACA
>JAWARX010000118.1:0-7008 GCA_038893155.1 Halalkalicoccus sp. | reverse complement strand
TAGTAATAGGATGCCTGTTACGCCCGTAATCGTTGTCCTGAGGGTGTATCGAGAGACAATTTTCACACGAATCCGTTATGGATTTCATCTACCTGAACAAGGTGGAGCAGCGCGAGAGTCGATAGGCGAGAGAACAGCTGCTATGGGCTTCTATCAGGGGTCAGTATGCGAGTTTCGTTCAGCTGGGACTCTAACCTCTGTCCGGAGTCACTCCTCGCCGGTCGGTTCGAGTGGGACTCGTTCGACCTCGATCACTTCGTAGCCTTTCTCGGATGAGAGTACGTCCATCCCCCGCGTTTCCGCGGTCGCCGCGTGGAACGCGTCGAACGGAGTCATTCCCTCGTCGTAGTAGTTGACGGCTTTCAGCGCTACCTGTTTCTCTTCTTCGTCCCGCACAGGGACGAGTTCGAGCAGGTTCGCCACCAGCGGAACGTAGTCGAACTCGTAGCGTTCCCGAGCGAGGAGGAGTTCGAGATACGAGAGCGGTGACGTTTCGACATCGTACTCGTCGAGAGCGTCCTCTGCGGAGCCCTGTAACCAATCAGTGTCTTTGGCGAGTGCGAGCAGGAAATCCGTCTCGACGTACACCGTCATCCGTCCCCGCCGGCTTCCTCAGCTTCGTCTTTCGCCTCTGCCTCGATATCCTCTCGAATTTCCTCGACGGATGCATCGTGAAGTTCGCCTGCCGCCTCGCGGACAGCGGCGAGTGGGTCGTCCGCGACCGGAATCAACTCAATTCTATCCTCATACATAACGATGTGATACTTTTGGCCGTACTTCTCGCGTACCTCCTTCGGGATGTACAGCCGGCCCTGTGCATCCGTTTTTGCTGACATGGAGAGAACTATGCTACCATAGACAAAGAATCTTACCACACATCGTATTTGATGATTTCACCCGAATCGTTTCGATAGTACATGCGATAAAATTCTTCATTTGATCAGGATCGAGCAGATAAACAACATTTAATAACACTATTTCTCAATTATCTTTATATGTGTGATCGTGGCGGTTGTATATTCCCGCTTCAGTACTATCGAACGCGGCAGGAGATCGCCAGCCCTTCACCGACGGCGGCAGTTACGTGCTTGTTCGCGTACTCCGTCCCGAGGTGAATCCGGCCCTGGACGTTGGTGTGGTTTCGCTACCCTCACCGGGACCCATTTTCCTACTTATTAGAGGATACGCCCCTCGAATGCGTCTCCAACAGCCCTCTGTCGAGATCAGGAAGAATCGAGAAAAGCAGTTGATACCGACACGTTCAAACGGGCGAATCTGCACGGAAAAGTACAGTGGCTTATCAGAGCACTATCGCACGGAAAGCGGTCGCCATCAGCAGACGGTGGGCACGGACCTGCCGTCGGTTCTGGGGCGGGCTCGATAACCGACCTGCCGGGTTCGGGGCCGACTGAGATGGACCGGTGGACTCCCTTCGGACTCGAAGGCACCGACCGGGCGACCAAGGGCTTTTTCTTCGGGACGATCGGCGCGCTCGCGGCGCTCGTCCTCGTCGGGCTGCTCTACCCTGCCGGCCTCGAAACCGCCCTGAACACCGCCTTCGACTGGGTACTCGTCAACTTCGGCTGGTGGTTCATGGCGCTCGGTGCCGTACTCGTCGTCTTTACCTTCTTTATGGCTTTCTCACGGTTCGGGCGGATCCGCATCGGCGGCGAGGACGCCGACCCGGAGTTCGACACGTTCTCGTGGATCGCGATGGTCTTCACCGTCGGATTCGGGAGCTCGATCGTCGTCTGGGGCGTCGGCGAGCCGATCTCGATCGTGACCGAGCCGCCGCCGGCCTCGCCGGTTCCGGGGGCCCCGATCGAGTCGCTCGCGCTCGCCTTTATATTCCTCCACGAGTCGTTCCCGGGAATGGCGATGTGGTACCTCCCCTTCGCCATCGGGTTCGGGCTGATGGTCTACACCGACGGCGACACCCCCTACCGGATCAGCTCGATGATGACGGTGATCCTCGACCGCGAGAAGCACGGCTGGCTGTTCTGGCTCGTCGATCTGGCCGCACTGGTCGCCATCGTCGGCGGGCTCGCCACGACGCTCGGTTTTACCGCCCAGCAGCTCGCCACCATCCTGAGCGACGTCTTCGGAACCGAGACGAACCTCGTCACCTACGGGCTGTTCGCGGCCATCGGACTGGTCTTCCTGGGCGACGTCTGGCTCGGCCTGCACGCCGGGATCCGCAACGCCGCTCGCGCGACGTTCGTGCTCATGCTGATCGCCTCGGGCTTTCTCCTCGTGGTCGGACCTACCCTTTTTATCCTCAACGTCACGCTCGACGCGACGGGGGTCTGGCTCAACAACCTCCCGCGGCTCGCGCTGTACACCGCACCCACGAGCGGCGCCGAGTGGCCCCAGAGCTGGACGAGCTTCTGGTGGGCGTGGTGGGCCGCGTGGGGCCTGTTCGTCGGGAGTTTCGTCGCCCGCGTCTCGAAGGGCCGGACGATCCGCGAGACGTTCATGGCGCTGGTCGCCGCCCCCATGTTGCTGACGTGGCTCCAGCACGGCATCATCGGCGGCTGGGTGCTTGCGCCCGGCTACGTCGAACCGGTCAGCGAGTCGCTGGTCGAAAACGACATCCCCGCCGCGGTCGCGACCGCGATCACGCTCACCCCCTTCAGCACCGTTCTCGGAATGCTCCTCGTCCTGATCATGGCGGGCTACGTGCTCACGACGCTCGATTCGGCGGTGTACATGCTGAGTGCGATCACCCTCGGCGACGAGGAGCCGAACGCCAGAAACCGGGCGTGGTGGGGCGGCGTGCTCACCGTGCTGGGGATCATGACGCTCAACCTGCCCGCCTTCAGCGCGATGGAGGCGTTCTCGCCGGTGATGGCGCTTCCGTTCACCCTGTTTTTCGTCGTGTTGATCTACACGAGCTACGTCACCGCCCGCAGGCACTACCGCGCCGAACTGCGCGAACCGGGCGAGCGGGCGTACTTCGCGATCAGCAGGAAACGCGGGTCGGAACGGTCCTCGGAAAACGGCAGACCAAACGAACAGCCGGGCGACGACTGAGACGGTATTTACTCCCGTGTCGGTGATCGACGACTCCGACAGGCGGATCACCGGCAAACGGTTACGACCGTCCGTACGACTCGATCCGAGCGGCTTTGTCGCACGCGTCCCTACGACCCTCCGGATGGAGACGCTGTACGACGCCCTCGGGGTCGAGCCGGACGCCAGTTCCGAGGAGATCCGTCGGGCCTACCGCGAGGCGGCGAAGCGTCACCACCCCGACCGGCCCGAGGGGAGCTCGAAAGAGTTCCGGCGGCTGACGACCGCCCGTGACGTGCTGCTCGACGAGCGGCGTCGGGAGCGCTACGACGCGCTGGGGCACTCTCGGTACGCTCGCCACTATCTCGGCGAGGAGTGGTCCACTGGGGACCCCGCAGACGGTCACCAGCGCCCGCGAGCGCGCCGCGCGAGTGCCGCGACGCGACAGCGTCGATCGCGACGGGCCAGTCCGGGCCGTGGGACGCGCGAACGCCGTCGCACCCGTGACGCCCGCCGCGACCGCCCGCCGCGCCGGAGCGGGCCCGCGGACGGCGTCGTCGCAGTGTGGACCTACTGGCCGTACCTCGTTCGCGCCGGCCTCGTCCTCGCTGTCCTCCTCACCCTCGCGCTCGTCCTCGCGGCGCTCTAGAACTCCGCTGCGAGCCGGTCGAGCGCCTCGTGGCGCTCGGTGGTGTGGGGGGCGGTCAGCGGCGAGACGCTGATTCGCCCCTCGGAAACCGCCCGCCTGTCCGTTCCCTCGGGGTCGTCGACCTCGTCGCTCGCCATCGCGTCCCACGAGAGGTCGTGCAGCGTGATCGACTCCCCGTCGTGGGTCGCGCCCATGTCGTACACCGTCGAGGGGCGGGTGACGACCATCTCCGCCGGCTCGTCGGCGGGAAGCGGCGCGTTGACGTTCAGGTACTCGGCGTGTTCGAAAACGCCACACACCGGCGCGCGCTCGACGAGATACCGCGTGGCGCGACAGGCCTCCGCGTACTCTTCGGAGTCGGGCGTCCGGGGCCACTCGTCTTCGGGCACGTAGAGCGAGACGGCGATCGCGGGGATCCCGCAGAAGGCGGCTTCGACGGCGGCGCTCACGGTGCCCGAACGCCCCAGCACGTAGGCCCCGAGGTTCGCGCCGGTGTTACAGCCCGAAACCACGAGGTCGGGTCCCGGACAGAGCGCTTCGAGACCGGCAACGATGCAGTCGACGGGCGTGCCCGCGATGGCAAAGCCCAGTTCGTGTTCCTCGACCGCGACCTCGCTCGACATCGTCCGGCCGACGGCGCTCTGGTCCTCGGCGGGCGCGACGGCGGTGACGTTCGCCACGTCGGAGAGAGCGTCGTAGAGCGCGCGAAAGCCGGGGCTGTCGATCCCGTCGTCGTTCGTCAGCAGGATCTCGAGATCCGTGTCCATGCGCGGTTCACGGACGCGGGCAGGAAAAACGCACTTATCGAACCCGGTCGATCACCGTCTCCTCGTCGACCACGAGGTTGTACGCTTCTTCGTCCGCGTTCCAGAGGACGAGCACCGACTCGAAGGCCAGCACGTCGCCGTAGTCGGCCTCCAGCAGGGGGCGATTCAGCGCCGTCTCCCGCGTCACGACCGCGTAGTGGTCGACCGACTGGCTGCCGTCCCCGAGCAAGAAGAGGGGGTTCGAATCGGAAAGCGAGCGACTGAGCTTGACCGCGAGACAGTCGATCCGGTCGGTGACGTGGCGTTCGCTTTCGGCGAGCGGCGCGAAGCGCTCGGGGCTTGCGGTCGCCTCGACGCGCCGCCGGCCGTCCTGCCGGAGGATCGAGTAGGCGTACTGGACGTCGACGTTCACGAACTCCCCGGTCGCGGGGGCTCGGACGCCGTCCTCGTCACCGACGTCCCCGCCCGTCCCCGCCCGTCGACCCTCGTCCAGCCGACGCTGGATCTCGGGCACGCCGAGGTCGGGTTTGCGGTCGAACGACCACTCCCGGTTCGTCGGCGTTCGGTCGGGCCACAGCCGCAGCGTCGGCGCGTAGACCGTGTACTCGTTCCCGTCCGGGCCGTCGACGGCCGCCCGCTCGATCTCGCGTAGGTCCGTCGCGGTGTTCTTATCCGCCGGCGCGAGCGCGATCGCCGACCCGTCGGATGCGAGGTGTTCGAGGTAGTCCGTCAGGACGGCCGCCGGTTCGGCGAGTTCGCTCAGCACGTTCGCGAAGACGATCAGGTCGTACTCGCCGCCGGAGCCCGTGGAGTCCTCGCCGTTCGCGTGCGAGGTGACGACCGCCGGGTCGAACGCCTCGGCGGTCGTCCGGTGGACCGTCGAGTGGACGTTTCTGGGCGCGTCGCCGAGCAGTTCCTCCAGCACGTCGGCGGCGGCGCTCGGCTCGACCGCGTGGTACTCCACGAGCGCGCCCTCGGTGTACTCTGCCAGCCCGAGCGCCGGACCGCCGACCCCCGCACCCACGTCGAGCACCCGGAGCGTCGAGGGAAGCAGCCTCCGCCCACCCAGCTCGTGAAGAACGTACTGGATCGCCGCGTAGTAATCGGGCAGGTGGTAGATCGCATATCCCAGCGCCGTCTCGTAGTCGTACTCGACGGAGCGCTGGCGGTAGTAGCGCTCTTTCAGCCGGCGGATCTCGGTTCTGAGCGCGTCGCCGGACTCGCCGTCGCCCCAGTCGCGACCGAAGCGCTCTACGAGCAGGCCCTCCAACCGGTCGAGGTATCGGCCGGGAACCGCGTTCACGCCGTCGAAGCCGGGCGAAAGCGGCTCGTCGTCCGGCGGGACGAACGTGCCGTCCTCGCGTTCGCACAGACCGAGGTCGAGGGCCTCTTCCCGGAGGATTTGCCGGGCGACCGCGGGATGCTCGCCGCCGGCGTACTCGACGATCTCCTCGGGGTCGACCGGGCGGACGTTCCTGAGGTACTTCGCGGCGTCGAGCAGTTCCTCGCGGCTCATCGATCCGTCTCGTGCGGGCGGGCCTCCCCCGGTTCGCCGATACCCGCCTCGCGGTACAACGCTTCGAATGCCTCGTAGTCGGCCTCGGCGACGTCGATCGCAGCCTCGGCGACGTCCTCCGCCCCCGGAAACGTCGCCTGGATGTCGGCGTACACGCGCGGGTTGCCGTCCGTCACCTGCCGAACGAGGGCGAACAGCTCCCGGGAGACGGGCGTCTCGAACCCCTCCGGTACGTCGTCGGCCGCAAGCCCGAACGCGAGCACCGCCGCGTGGGCCTTCGTCTGGATCGTCTCCATCGCCCGGTCGTGTTCCTCGGGGGTGGTCTCGACGAGGGCGTTCCCGGCCGCCCGAAGGCGATCCCTGATCCAGTCGGCCACCGGTCCATCCCCGGCGACGATCGGGACGTTGCCGGGGGCGTTCTCGGGGGCAAACAGCGGGTGGAGGCTCACGTGCTCGCGTTCTGGCGCGTACGCCTCCATCGCCGCGACCGGTTCGCGCATGACGCCGCTGACGTCCGCGATCGTCCGATCTGCGAGCGGGGCGTACAGTTCGATCGCGCGCTCGACCGCGGGGATCGGCACCGCGAGACAGACCAGGTCGAATCGCTCCGCGGTTTTCTCGTCGAGTGCCCGCCCGCCGACCGCCTCGGCGGCCTCCGCTGCGACCCCGGCCTCGCGGTCGACGAACGCGAGGCGTTCCGCTTCCCCGACCACCCCGCCGAACCACCGCCCCATCGCCCCCGCGCCGACGATCAGTACGTCCATTGCCCCCACGTTACCCATCGGTCGAAAAAGGCGTTCGCATACGCGCCGCTCGGTTCCGCGGGGGTTACGCGATCGGCACCCGCCCACGCGGACTGACGTAGCCACACTCCGGGCAGGTCTCGTAGCCCTGTACGTTCGCCAGTCTGATACCGCAGGTCGGACAGATCATCCCACTCGACCCTCTCTTCGACGGATAATAAAGATAGGCACGACGATCGACGAAAGCAGTCGGCGCTCAGACGACGAACTCCTCGGGGTACTCGGTGAGGTTCTCGGAGCCGCTCTCGGTGACGACCACCA
>JAWARX010000117.1:0-7041 GCA_038893155.1 Halalkalicoccus sp. | reverse complement strand
CGAACCCGAGTACGAGACGGTCGCCGCGCGTGTCTTCCGGGAGCGGTACTTCGGGGAGCGCGTCGGTGAGGTCGAAGGCGGGGACCACGACGCGGCGTATCGAGCGTCGTTCGTCGAATCGATCGAGCGCGGGATCGGGGCGGATCTGCTCGACGAGCGCATGGGCGAGTACGACCTCGCGAATCTCGCCGAGGCGCTCCGTCCCGCACGCGACGACCGGCTCGACCACATGGCGATGGAGACGTTGTATCAGCGCCACTTCCTCCGTGACAACGACGAACCGATCGAACTCCCCCAGACGTTCTGGATGCGCGTCGCGATGGGGATCGCGCTGCGGGAGGTCCCCGAGAAGCGCGAGGCATACGCAAGGGAGTTCTACGACCTGCTCTCGACGTTACGATTCGTTCACTCGACGCCGACGCTGTTCCACGCCGGGACGACCCACCCGCAGCTCTCCTCGTGCTATCTCACCACGGTTCCCGACGATCTGGAGGGGATCTTCGACGCGTACAAGGAACACGCGAAGCTCTCGAAGTGGTCGGGCGGGCTGGGCAACGACTGGACGAACCTCAGAGCGAGCGGCGCGCGGATCTCCTCGACGGGCGTCGAGTCGACCGGGACGGTTCCGTTCCTGAAGATCGCAAACGACGTGACCGGCGCGATCAACAGGAGCGGAAAGCGCCGCGGGGCGGCCTGCGCCTATCTGGAGGCGTGGCACCTCGATTTCCCGGCGTTTCTCGACCTGCGGCGAAACACCGGCGACGAGCGCCGGCGCACCCACGACATGAACACCGCGGCGTGGGTGCCCGACCTGTTCATGAAACGCGTTCGGAACGACGAAACGTGGACGCTCTTTTCCCCCGAGGAGGTCCCGGACCTGCACGGCTCCTACGGTAGGGAGTTCGAGGAGACGTACAGGGAGTACGAACGGCAGGCCGAAAACGGCGAGCTCGATCAGTACGAACGCGTCGAGGCCGCCGAGCTGTGGCGAACCACCCTCACCCGGCTGTTCGAGACCGGCCACCCGTGGATCACGTTCAAGGACCCCTGCAATATCCGCTCACCCCAGGACCACGCGGGTGTCGTCAACTCCTCGAACCTCTGTACGGAGATCACGCTCAACACCAGCGAGGAGGAAACCGCCGTCTGCAACCTCGGCTCGGTGAACCTCTCGCGACACGTAGGCGAGGACGGGCTCGATCGCGACCGGTTGGAGGAGACGGTCCACACCGCGATGCGGATGCTCGACAACGTCGTCGACCTGAACTTCTACCCCACCGAGAAGGCCGAGCGCTCGAACATGCGCCATCGGCCGGTTGGCCTGGGTATCATGGGCTTTCACGACGCCCTCATGGAACAGCGGATCCCGATGAACTCGGAAACAGCGGTCGCGTTCGCGGACCGGACCCAGGAACTCGTCGCGTATCACGCGATCCTCGGGTCCTCCGAACTGGCCGCAGAACGCGGGGCCTACGATAGCTACGAGGGCTCGAAGTGGGACCGCGGGCTGTTTCCCCAAGACACCATCTCGCTGCTCGAAGAGGAACGGGGACGGGAGATCCCGATCGACGTGAACGAGCGCCTCGACTGGGGGCGGGTGCGAGAGCACGTCGCCGAACACGGAATGCGAAACTCCAACACGATGGCGATCGCGCCGACGGCGACCATCTCGACGATCGCGGGGACGACCCCCTCGATCGAGCCGATCTACTCGAACCTGTACGTGAAGTCGAACATGTCGGGCGATTTCACCGTGATCAACGACCACCTCGTCGCCGACCTGCGCGAGCGCGGGCTGTGGACCGAGGAGATCCGCGACCGCATCACGTACCACGACGGCTCGATCCAGGAGATCGACGCGGTTCCAGCGGACATAAAAGAGCTCTACCGGGGTGCGTTCGAGATCGACCCGCGCCACCACCTTCGCCTTTCGGCCGAACGCGCGACCTGGATCGACCAGAGCCAGTCACACAACGTCTTTTTCCCGTCGACGGACGGCTCGCTGCTCGCCGAGGTCTACGAGACCGCGTGGGAGCTCGGGCTGAAGACGACCTACTACCTCCGGACGCTGGGCGCGAGCCAGGTCGAAAAGACCACGCTTGATATGCGCGAGTACGACGACACCCAGTTCCGGGCGTCGGAGGACGACGGCGAGAGAACGACGGACGAAAACGAGGAGAGCAGCCTGCCGAGCGTCGAGGACCCCACCTGCGAGGTCTGTCAGTAATGCCGATCATCAACGACGAAGCTCACCACGACCCGAACAAGATCCTACCGATCGACTACGACTGGGCCCGCGAGTACTACAAGGCGGGCGTCGCCAACAACTGGACGCCGGAGGAGGTACCGATGGCCGACGACGTCCACCAGTGGGAGAACGACGAGTTGAGTGCGGAGGAACGCCGGCTCGTCGAGTGGAACCTCGGATTTTTCTCGACCGCCGAATCGTTGACCGCGAACAACATCGTGCTCGCGGTTTACGACCACGTCACCGCCCCCGAATGCCGCCAGTACCTGCTCAGGCAGGCCTACGAGGAGGCGATTCACACCGATACGTTCATCTACTGCTGTGACTCGCTGGGGTTCGAACCCGAGTACATGTACGGGATGTACGACCGGATTCCCGCGATCGAGCGAAAAGACGAGTTCGTCGTCGATCTCACCCGCGTCATCGACGATCCGGATTTCGAGATCGACGGGGATGAAGACGTTCGGGAGTTCCTTCGGGACCTCGTGGGTTTCTACGTCATCATGGAGGGGATCTTCTTCTACGCGGGCTTTGCGATGATGCTGGGGCTGAAGCGAAACGGGAAGATGGTCGGGGTCGGCGAGCAGTTCGAGTACATCATGCGCGACGAGTCGCTGCACCTGAACTTCGGGGTCGACCTGATCGACACGGTTCGGACGGAAAACCGCGGGGTCTGGACCGGCGAGTTCGAGGCCGAGGTCGAGGGGCTGATCCGCGAGGCCGTCGAACTCGAACGCGCGTACGCCCGCGAGGCCTGTCCGGCGGAGATCCTCGGGATGGGGCCAGACCGGTTCGCCGAGTACGTCGAGTACGTCGCCGACGGACGGCTCGATCAGCTGGGAATGGAGCCTGTCTACGGCACCGAGAATCCCTTCCCGTGGATGACCGAGCAGGTCGACCTGAACAAGGAGAAGAACTTCTTCGAGACGACCGTCGCCGAGTATCAGTCGGGTGGGTCGCTGGAGTGGTAGGCGCGGGCCGGGCGACTGCGGACCGGGAAACGAAAGTGGGCTGGAGCCGAACCCGGGTTCGGGCGGCGAGAGTACAAAACTACTTGTCCTCGCCGTCCGGAGGGAACGCAAATGGCGGACACCGAGAGGGGATCGAGCGTCCTGCGGAGCAAGCGCGACGCGACGCGCTATCAGATCCTCGTCCAGATCGCCGAACGCCAGCCCGCGGTCAGCCAGCAGGAGATCGCCGACGCGATCGGTATCACCGCCCAGGCGGTCAGCGACTACTTACAGGGGCTGGTAAAGGAGGGCTACGTCGAGAAGGGCGGCCGGGGGCGCTACGAGGTGAGCAAGGAAGGCGTCGACTGGCTGATCGGTCGGACCGACGAGCTCCGGGCGTTCACGACCCACGTCGCAGAAGACGTCATCGGGCAGGTCGAGATCGAGACGGCGCTCGCGACCGACGCGATCGAGGCGGGCGAACGGGTGGTGCTCTCGATGGTCGAGGGCGTCCTCAGCGCGACCCCCGGAACGGGCGACGGTGCGACCGCGGTCGCGATCACGGCCGCCGAGGAGGGCGGGGACGTCGGGGTCACGGACTTCGAGGGCGTGCTGGACTACGAACTGGGCGAGGTGACGATCGTCTCGCTGCCGCGGGTCGACGAGGGCGGCAGCGCGGCCGCCGACCCGGGGATCGTTCGCGAGTACGCCACGGAGCACGACCTGATGGCCGTCGCGGGCACCGAGGCAATGGCGGCCGCCCGACTGGCGGATATCGATCCGGAGATCCGTTTCGGCACGCCCGACGCAGTGCGAGAAGCGGCCACAAAGGGGCTGGACGTCCTCTTGCTGGCCGCGGACGACCAGCTCGCCGTCCACACGGAGCGCCTTCGCGAGGGAACCATCGGCTATCAGCTGGTCGAGGCCGCAGAACGGTAGCCGTAGCCGTCACGCGGTCGTCCTCACGCCTCATAGCCGCTCGGATCGTCGTCCTCACACTTCAGAGCCGCTCAGAGATCGTTTTCGCCGTCTTCTCGCCGACCCCCTCGACGCTCCTGAGATCGGCCGTCGAGGCCGCGCGGATCCCCTCGACGCTGCCGAACCGCCGCAAGAGGCTGGTTCGCGTCTTGGGACCGATCCCCGGAACGTCGTCCAGAACGGTCGAAACGTCGTCCCGGAGCGTCTGGTGGTACTGTACCGCGAATCGGTGGGCCTCGTCGCGCACGCGCTGGAGGAGGTGCAGATGTGGAGCGTCGGAGGGCCAATCTTCCACGCCGTCGGGGGTGATCACCAGCTCCTCGGCCTTCGCGAGCGCGATCACCGGTATCTCCCAGCCGGTCTCGGCGAGGGCGTCGCGGGCCGCCGCGAGCTGGCCCTCCCCGCCGTCGACGAGCAGGAGGTCGGGATCGGGCCGGTCGTCACGGCCCTCGATCGCCCGTTTCGCGCGCCAGCGAACGAGTGCGCGCATGTTTCCGTAGTCGTCGTTTCGCTCCTCGAGTTTCTTGCGGCGATACCCGGAGGTGTCGCTCTCGCCGTCGACGAACAGCACGTCGCTTCCCACAACTGACCTCCCTTGGGCGTGACTCACGTCGAACCCCTCGATGCGTTTCGGAGGAGCCATCGACAGGGCCTCCCCGAGCGCGCTCACCGGGTCGTCGCTGTAATCGCTCCGGCGGGCGTTCTTGATCGCGAGGTCCACGAGCGTGGCCTCCCGGCCCGCGCCGGGCACCCGCAGGTCGACCCCTTCGGTTTCGAGCCACGCGCGCAGTTCGGCGTCCGCGGGATCCTCGGGCACGAGGATCGCCTCCGGGAGGTCGCGCTCGGCGTAGTACTGGGCGACGAAGGCCGCGAGCACGCCCGCGTGGCCGTCGGCGGTTCCGTCCGTATCGGGGATATCGAGGTAGTGACGGTCCCGATCGACCAGCTGGCCGTTCTCGCTGTGCAGGCGCGAGACGATCGCACGCTCGCCCTCCGTCGCCACGCCGAGGACGTCGACCGCCCGGGCGGCGTCGCCGCTCGAAACCGCCTCGCCGCGCCCCTCGTGGAACGCCTCGACCGCCTCCAGCCGGTCTCGCAGGCTCGCCGCCCGCTCGAACGCCCGTTCCTGTGCTGCGCTCTCCATCCGTCGCCGGAGGGGGTCCGCGAGCACGCCCGTCTCGCCCGCGAAGAAACGTTTCACCGACTCGACGTCCTCGACGTAGCTCTTCTTTCCTATTTCGCCCGTACAGGGCGCGGTACAGAGTCCGATGTCGTAATCGAGACAGGGCCGTCTCCTCCCCGCGAACTTGTGGTCCGAACAGCCCCGCACGCCGTAGACCTCCCGGAGCGCCTTGACGACCGTCTCGACGGTTCCTTTGTTCGTGAACGGGCCGAACGCGGTGGCTGCTGGATCCGGATCCCGCGTGATCTCGATCCGGGGGAACTCGTGATCGGTGAGCTGGACGAGGGGATAGGACTTGTCGTCCTTGAGCCGGACGTTGTACCGGGGCTGGTGGCGTTTTATCAGGTTCGCTTCGAGCAGGAGCGCCTGCGTCTCGGTGTCGGTCACCGCGAAGTCGATCTCCTCGGCGGCGCGGACCATCCGGCGGATCCGCGCGCTTCTGGGGTCAGCATAGGACCGGACCCGGTCGCGCAGATCGACGGCCTTTCCGACGTACAAGGTCGTCCCGCCGCCGAGGAACTGGTAGACCCCCGGCTCCCGGGGCAGCGTCGCTGCACGATCCCTGAGCTCGGTCCCGTCCATCCGTCCGCGCTAGTCGCCCGATTCGTTTGAACCTGCCGCCCCCGGGAACTCGTCGCGGATCGAGAGATACAGCGCGACGCCGACGGCGAGCGCGAGCGGGTTCAGCAGGCCGAACAGGAAGAGCGCGAGCGCCCAGTTCAGCGCCTTCTCGCTGCCGCGCCCGTTCGCGTCGCGGTAGGTCCAGTAGCCGACGAACACCGGGATCAACAGGTAGAGCGCTCCGAACACGATCAGGTCGGTCTGTAACGGTGCGAGCATAGCTGGTATCCGGTCGCTATCGCCATGCACGCTCCGCTATCCCGACTGTTCGACCACTGACAGGTGCCGATACTATCATCTGGTTACCTATATTGGCCCCGTCGTTGTAGAAACGATCGTATGACCGCAGTGAAGATCATCAAGGTGCTCGGCACCTCCGAGGAGTCCTGGGAGGCGGCCGCGGAGGAAGCGATCGAACGGGCGAGCCAGTCGGTCGAAGGGATCAGCGGGATCGAGGTCGAAGACTGGACCGCGAGCGTCGAAAACGGCGAGATCACCCAGTACAAGGCGACCGTCGAGATCGCGTTCCCGGTCAGAGAGGCGTAAGCGCCGCATACAAACCCCCCGAGTGCGAACCGGCGGCCATGAGCGAGGACAACGGCGGCGACACCGTCCGGTGCTGGTTGGTCGAGCGAACCTACGACGACAAGGGGTTGATCCGGCTGGTGTATGCTCCGACCGACGGCGCGGGGCAGTTCGTCACCGAGCGGGCCGCGGCGGCGGGCGTAGACGCGACCGCCGGAATCGAGGTCGATCCCGAGAAACTCGAACCGATCGCGCCCGAAAACGAGGAGCGCTACGCGAGCGAGGCCGAGCGCATGGCGGGGCGTCACGAGCCGGATGAGAGAATATAGCACACATAAAGACATATACCGGGGCTGGAACAAGCGCGGGTAATGGGCGCGATTTCACTGCACGGCGTCACCAAACGCTACGACGACCTCCTCGCGGTCGACGATCTCGACCTCGACGTACGGGACGGCGAGGTCTACGGGTTTCTCGGACCGAACGGCGCGGGCAAGTCCACGACGATCAACATGCTGCTGGACTTCGTCCACCCC
>JAWARX010000116.1:0-7045 GCA_038893155.1 Halalkalicoccus sp. | reverse complement strand
GCGCGTCGTTCCACAGATCGACGTGCAGCCGGGGCGTGTACCGAAAGCCGTACCCCGTGTCAGGTCGATCGCATCCGTCGCGATCCCCTCTCCGAATACCCGATCGACGGTCCGAGAAGAGTTATACACCCCGAGCGTAAAGCACGTGTATATGTCCGACGCCGATACCGGAGCCGACGACGGCGGGCCGGAGACGGTCCAGATCAACCTCCGCCTGAGCAGAGCCTTCCTCGAAGACATCGACGCGACGTGGGAGGAACAGGGGTTCAACTCCCGCAGCGAGTTCCTCCGCTATGCGGCCCGCGATGCGGTGAAATACCCCGATTTCTCGCGGGAAGGGTGGAAACAGATCGCCGCGAGCGAACACGAACTCAGAAGCGATCGCGCGGAACTGGTTTCGCGGGAGGACGTCGTCGAGATGATGAATCGTAGCGAGGACGATGCCTGAGGGAGACTGGACGTGGAAGTTCACGCCACGCGCCGCGAATCAGTTCGACCGGTTCGATTCACACGTTCAGGATCGAATCGTCTCGAAACTCGACGAGGTCGTTGACTCCGAGTGGCGAGAACCAAGTGATTTTCTCGAACCGCTCACCGGCGGACCGTTCTCGAAACTCCGGATCGGGCAGCATCGCCTCGCGTGCGCCCTCGACCACGACAGTTCGGTCCTCGAAGTACACCGGATCGAACACCGGAGCGGAGCCTACACCGCCGACGACTAGCGAATAAGATCACGTCCCCGGCGCGTCGTTCCACAGATCGACGTGCAGCCGGGGCGTGTACCGAAAGCCGTACTCCATCGCCAGCTCCGCGACCGAATTGCGCGTCTCGTCCAGGCGCTCGCGGGTCGCGCCCTCGGGCATCAACAGGACGTCCTCGTCGCGGATCTCGACGCGCTCGCGCAATCGGGTGAGCAGGTCGGTGATCTCTGCCATGTCCTGCTGACCCGTCACGACGAATTTTAGTTGATAGTCGTAGCGCTCGCAGATCCGGGACAGAGAATCGAGGTCGATCCGCCGGGCCTCGTGGCGCGCTTCCCACTCGCCCTCGCCCTTCGGGTCCTTCTCGGGCGTGGGTGTGCTACTGGCCAGTTTGGGACTGACGCTCGCGAGATCCACCGGCGCGTCGGGCGCGATTGTACCGTTGGTCTCGACGGTAGTGTGATAGCCCGCCTCGGCGAGCCGTTCCAGTAGTTCGCGGCTCGCGTCGTGGAGCAGCGGCTCGCCGCCGGTGAGCACGACGTGATCCGCGCCGTACCCCTCGATTCGCTCGACGATCTCCTCGACGCCCATCCAGTCGCCATCGGGCTCCCAGGAGGTGTGATAGGAATCGCAGAACCAACACCGGAGGTTACACCCAGAGGTCCGGACGAACGTCGAGGGGACGCCCGCCAGTTTCCCCTCGCCCTGCAGCGAGTGAAACAGCTCGTTGATCGGGAGGGCGGCCCGTCCGCGCTCGGCGTCGGCGGTCTCCTTCCGGCTCATATCCCTTCGAGGCGGCCAGCCGGCCTGAGGGTTACGGACCGCTCCGCGAGACCGCCTGCACTTTTAAGGGAATCTGTGCTGAGTGTAGGGTATGGCACTGATCGATATCACGATCGAGAACCCCTCGCTGATCAGCACCGGCGAGGACGCACAGCGACCCGACGAAGACGACGAGAGCGGCCTCCTCTCGGACGACCAGCCGGACGAACGGAGCGAAGGAGGGGCCGACGACGACCTCGGCGACACCCTGAAGAACGTCAGCACGCTCTTGACCGCCGCGACGACCGTCGCGGGCGTCCTCAAGCAGCTCCGCGACGATGAAGGGAGCGAGGCCGACGGCGAGGAGTCCGGGCTGTTCGCGGACGAGGAGGCCGATAGCGACGACGGAGCCGAGGCGGGCGAAGAGGAAGTCGAATCGTTCGTCGAGAACGTCGTCGGCGACGGTGAGAGCGAAGTCGAGGACGAACCCGATGAGACCGAAGAGGCCGAGGCCGAAACGGACGATTCCTCCGGACTCGGGCTGAAGGTCGCGCTCGTGCTCGTCGTGGTCCTCGTCGCGCTCGCGCTCTGGTCGCGCGGCGACGACGAGGACCCCGTCGAGGACTGGGAGTAACTCCGCGCAGTCCGTCGGTTAGCTAACACATATCTTTTTATCGGAGGATTGGGAACCGGTCGCATGATCGCGCCAGCGACCGGACTGCCGCCGGACACACTCGTCGCACTCGCACTCGTCGTCAGCGGACCGATTCTCGCCGCGATGCTCCACCTGATCGACAGACGCCGCGGGGACGGCGAGATATCCATCGCGGGGCGACGATGAGCCTCGGGCTCCAGCTCACCTTCGGGGTCTACTTGCTGATACTGATCGCCATCGGCGTCTACTTCTTCCTGACGACCGAGACGAAACGCCTCTCGGAGTACCTGCTCGCGGATCGGTCGGTCGGCGCGTGGCCGATCGCGGTCTCGGAGGTCTCCTCGGTCGCGAGCGGCTGGACCTTCTTCGCGTGGGTCGGCGTCGGGTTCACCGTCGGCCTCGGCGGCCTGTGGTTCTCCGTGACGATGATCTTCCTCGTGCTGTTCATGTACCGGTACGTCGCCTCGCCGTTCCGCCGCCACTCCGAGGAACTCGGGAGCCTCACGGTCGTCGATCACATCGCCGCCGCGTTCGGCGACGACCGGCTCGGCCCCGCGATCCGTATCGTCGCGACGCTCGCGCTCGTTCTCTTCATGGTGAGCTACGTCGGCGCACAGATCATCGCGGTCGGACAGGCGATGGACACCGGACTGGGCATCGACTACAGCCTCGCGATCCTCGTCGGCGGGCTTGCGGTCGGCCTCTACACTGTTCTCGGCGGGTTCAACGCCTCCGTCTGGACGGACTTCTTCCAGGGCATTTTGATCTTCGTCGCCGCGATCGCCCTCCCGGTCGTCGCGATCGGCGAGATCGGCGGTCTTTCTGCCTTCCTCGTCGAGGCCAGCGCCGAGAGCCCCGACCTGCTCGCGCTCTCTGCGGGCGAGGCAGGCACCGGCCTCGCGCTGTTCGCGCTCGCGTACGTCACCTTCGCGTTCGGCACGATCGGTCAGCCCCACTCGCTGATGCGCTTTCAGGCGATCCGCTCGACCCGACTGGTCAGCGCGGCCTCGGTGATCGCGATCACGTTCCAGACGCTCCGGCTCGTCGTTCCCCTCTTTATTGGGATCGCCGCCCGCGTGCTCTACGACCTGCCAGAAGCCCAGGCCGAGAACGCCGCGATGGTGATGCTCGTCGACCTCTTTCCGGCGGCAGTCGCCGGCATCCTGCTCGCGGCGATCGTCAGCGCGATCCTCTCGACCTCCGATTCGATGCTGATCGTCACCTCCTCGGACGTCACCCGGTTTTACGAACACTACGTCGACCCGGAGGCCAGCGAGATCGAACTGATCGCGTTCGGACGCGGCGTGGTCGCCGTCGTCGCGCTGCTCGGGATCGCGCTGGCGTGGGCACAGCCGGGAACCATCTTCGAGATCATCGAGTTCGCCTACGTCGGCATGGGCGTCACGTTCGGCCTCCCCCTACTGTTCGTCCTCTTCTGGGAGCGCACCACCGCCGAGGCGGTCTTCGCTGGCGTCACCGTCGGACTCGTGAGTTCGATCGCCAACCTCTACGTCCCGCCCTTCGACGCGTACTTTCCGATCCTCGTCTGGCCCGCGACGCTCGGCGCGATCGTCCTCGTGGGCTATCTCACGTTCGACGGCCAGCGCGCGGTCGCGCCTGCGGCCGGGGACTAATCCGGCTTCTCCCAGCCGGCTCGCTCGCGCCACTCGACCTGCTGTCTGCGCTCGCTGACGTGATCCAGCCCGTCGGCGAGTTCCTCGCGCAGTTCGCTCTCGAAGGCGGTTATTTCCGCGAGCATGTTCGCCCGGAAGTCGCCGACGAGCTCGTAGGACCACAGATCCTCGACCGCACCCGCGGGCAGGTGCTCCTCTACGAGTTCGTCGGCGCGCTCCTCGTGGCCCGCCTCCCGGAGCAGTCCGTCGGCGTCGTCGAACCGGTCCATCGCGTGACCGAGGTTGTGGTGGAAATCGAGCAGGTCGCCGTGGGCCCGGTAGACGTACTCGATCGCGATCTGACAGTCGTGAAGCGCCTCGCGTTCGGTCTCGGTGAGTTCGAGGTCGTCTCGATCCGACATACCCCATCTCGGGACCGGCGGATCAACCCTGTTGCGAAGATCGCGCGTCCACCCCGGCTCGCCGAGCGACACCGATCCGTAACCCGCGGACGACGTCACCACTCCTTTCGCGAGCGCTCGCGCCACCGCGCTCGCTGTCGTCGCTCGTGGAGGTGGGGCGTTCCGTCGGCCAGCTCCTCGCGGACCTCGCGCTCGAAGGCGGCCGTCGACGCCAGCATCCCCGTCCGGAACTCGTCGACGAGCTCGTAGCTCCAGGAATCGCCGACCGCACCCGCCGGCAGGTGTTCGTCGCGTAGCTCGTCGGCCAGCGCGTCGTGACCCGTCTCGCGGAGTCCCCGCTCGGCGACGGCGAACCGATCCATCGCGTGGCCCACCCCGTGGTGGAACGCCAGCAGGTTCCCGTACGCACGATAGAGGTACTCGATCGCGAGCTGGCACTCGTGGAGCACGTCGAGCTCCGCCTCGTCGGGATCGCCGTACTTCTCCATAATTGTTAGCAATATACACGGCCGGATAACGTTTTCCCGGTGATGGGTTCACGCATAGCAGGGTTTATGCACGCCCCCGCCCGTAAGGATCCAACACATGGCCCACCCCGCATACTACCTGCTCCGGGCCGATCTCACCGCCGGGACGGTTTCCAGGGAGCGGATCCCCGAGCGGTGGCTCGACCGGTACGTCGGCGGCAAGGGGCTGGGCGTACGCTACCTCTACGAGGAACTCGATCCCGGCGTCGATCCGCTGGGCCCCGGGAACGCCCTGCTGTTCGCGACGGGTCCGCTGACCGGACGCACGCCGGGCGAGCCGCGCTACGCCGCCATCACTAAATCCCCGCTGACGGGCGCGTTCTTGGACTCCTACAGCGGCGGCGACTTTGCGGGCGCGCTCGCCGGCGCGCTTTCGGACTGTCTCGTGGTCCTCGTGACGGGCCGGGCCGACGAGCCGATAGCCCTGACCGTCGAGGACGGCACGGCGACCCTCGAACCGACCGACGCGTGGGGGCTGGACGCCGCGGAAACCTGCGCGGCCTTCGAGGGGCGGGTCGCCTGCATCGGCCACGCCGGCGAGAACCGGGTAAGCTACGCGACGATCGCCGCCGACGGCGGCGATCACCACGCCGGTCGGGGCGGCGCTGGTGCGGTGATGGGCGCAAAGCGGCTGAAGGCCGTCGTCGCGCGCGGCGACCCGCCCGAGGAGCGCTCGGGGCTGTGCGAGACCTACGAGAAGCGATTCGCGGACGACGACACCGGGCGCTGGCAGGCCGCGAGCGAGACCCTCGAGTCGGCCGACTTCGCCGACGCGGTCGGCGCGCTCGCGACGCGGGGCTGGCAGGAGAACCGCTTCGACGGGATCGACGGGATCGGAATCGAGGCCGCCCGCGCCGCGTCGACTGGCCGCGAACGCGACGGCCCCATCCCGGGTGGCTTCGAGGTCGACACCGACGACGGCACGAGCGTTCCGCGGGGAGCTACCCAGATGACGCTCGGGGCCGGATTGGGCATCGACGAGTTCGACGCGGTCGCGGCGCTGGGCGCGCGCTGCGACCGGCTGGGCATCGACGTGATCTCCGCGGGCAACGCCGTCGCGTGGGCGATCCGGGCGAGCGAGGCCGGCCTGATCGACCGGGACCTCGACTTCGGTGACGACGATGCGGCCCGCGAACTCCTCTCGGAGATCAGCGAGCGAACGACGCCGCTGGGGGACGCGCTCGCCGGCGGGGTCGAGCAGGCAGCCGAGCGGTTCGGCGGCGAGGGGCTCGTTCCCGCGGTGAAGGGAATGGAACTGCCCGCGTACGACCCCCGAAACGCCCGGTCGATGGCGCTCGCCTACGCGACGAGCGATCGCGGGGGCTGCCACCGTCGTGCCCGCCCGATCGAGGACGAACCGTTCGGAACCTGGAGCGACGAAGAACGCGTCGAGCGCGTGATCGCAGAACAGAACCGTCGATCGGCGCTGTGGTGCCTGATCGTCGACGACTTCGTCGGCGAGGCGTTCGCGGATCTCGGCGCGGCGTGGCTCTCGGAACTGGGCTACGACCTCTCACCTACCGATCTCGCGACCCTCGGCGAGCGCGTCTGGACGCTCACCCGACTGTTCAACGTCCGCGAGGGTCTCGACCGCGAGGCGGACCGGGTTCCCGCGGTGCTCACCCAGCCCGCCGCGGGCGGCGACGACGCGATCGATCCCGACGCGTTCGAAGAACTGCTCGATCGCTACTACGCGGCTCGCGGGTGGGACGCGTGCGGGCGACCCACCGACGAAACGCTCGAACGACTCGATCTGACGGGGGTCGAACGGCCGTGACCGACAGCATCGATCTGGACGAGATCGAGACCGAGTCGGACGACGAGCCGCGACCGTCTCGTGGCGACTGGTTCTGGCGCGGCGAGGGCGAGTTCGAAGCGGAGAGCGAGGCGCTCGGGGCCGATGCCGACTCCAACGCGTCGACGACCGACTCGCGCTCCGAATCCGAGCCGGGGACCGAGACGGAACCGGAGTCGGCGAGCGCGCCGACCCCGCACGTCCCCCGTAAGAACCGGAACAGGCCCGTCGGCGTGCCCCAATCACAGGGCGGTGCGGGCGGGGCGTCCGCGCGCGAGGCGGCCGCAGCCGAGCGGAGGACGGAGGACGCGAGCGACCCGGACCCGTCGGGGCCCCACGGCGGCGGTGCCGACGAGATGACGATGGCGGTCACCTACGAGGCCGCAAAGCGCCTCGCGAATCCGGGCTTCGTCTTCGCGAACGCCTCGACGTTCGCAGACTGGATCGGCATCGTCGGCGAGGTCGACGCCCACGTGATCAACAACTTCCAGCGTTCCCACGGTGTGGACGCCGACTTCTTCAACGGCACCGGGACGGGTCCGGGCGAACGGCTCGCGGAGATCACCAAGA
>JAWARX010000115.1:0-7047 GCA_038893155.1 Halalkalicoccus sp. | reverse complement strand
AGGGGATCCTCCAGCGCCGGGAGTACGGCGACGCGATCCACGACGCCGAAGACCGCCTGCGCGTCGGCGCCGCGGTCGGTCCCTTCGACGACGAGCGCGCGACCGCCGCCGACGAGGCCGGTGCCGACGTGCTCTTTATCGACTGTGCGCACGCCCACAACCTGAACGTCATCGACAGCGCGCGCGAGATCGAGGCGTCCGTCGAGGCGGACGTCGTCGTGGGTAACATCGGCACGCGCGAGGCCGCAAGAGCCATCGTCGAGTTCGCCGACGGGCTCAAGGTCGGGATCGGCCCCGGCTCGATCTGCACCACTCGGGTCGTCTCGGGGTCGGGAATGCCCCAGATCACCGCCGTCGCACAGGTCGCCGACGTCGCCGCCGAACACGACGTTCCCGTGATCGCCGACGGGGGGATCCGGTACTCGGGCGACGCGATCAAGGCGATCGCCGCCGGCGCCGACGCCGTGATGCTCGGTTCGTACTTCGCCGGGACGGACGAAGCACCCGGTCGGGTTATCACGATGAACGGCAAACGCTACAAGCAGTACCGGGGCATGGGCTCCGTGGGAGCCATGCGCTCGGGCGGCGGCGATCGGTATCTCAAGGACGAGCCCGACGAGGAAGACGAGTACGTTCCCGAAGGGGTCGAGGCAGCAACGCCCTACAAGGGGAGTCTGGAGAGCGAACTCCACCAGCTCACCGGCGGGATGAAAAGCGGTATGGGCTACGTCGGCGCGGAGACGATTCCCGGGTTCAAAGAGCGCGCGGAGTTCGTGCGCGTCTCCTCTGCGGGCCAGGCCGAGGGCCACGCCCACGACGTCGTCATCACCGACGAGGCACCGAACTACAGCCCCACCCAAGAGTAATCGGATCGACCGACTCCGGTTCGACTCGGAGAACTGCATCTCCATCCGGAGCTGTGGGGCTGGGCCGCTGGATACGGGGTCTCCGTCGCCAGACCGACCCGGTTATATCACCGAGAGGGGCGATCACGGACCGCCGGGCGTCCTCGTTGGGGGACCGATGTGGAGGGACGGATGGGTACCGAACGCCGTCGCCGCGCGCGATGGCGAACGCGACGGAGTCACTCGTCGAACGGTATGTGAGCGACGGATGACCGGGACTACCGATCGAACGGTTTCGAGCCGGTGGGCCGTCGGATCCGATCGCTCCGCTCTCGATTACGACCCGTCGACGGCCCCCGGTTATATCACCGAGAGCTACGATTGGGAGGACGCAATGTGTGCGCAACTCACTTCGGAGGACGAGGGTAAAGACGTCGTCGACGCGAACGGCGAGAAGATCGGCGTCGTCCAGAGCGTACGGGCGGGGACGGCCCACGTCAACCCCGACCCGGGCGTGACCGACGAGCTCAAATCCACCCTCGGCTGGGGGGATGCCGACGAGGACACCTACGCGCTCGACGACCACCGGATCGAGGCCGTCACCGACGACGCGATTCAGGTGCGTCGATAGCGACACGCGGAGGGCGGTTCGTGGTTTTTGCAGAGTTGTGCGGCGAGCGAACCGCTCGTCACATGGACCTATCAGAACGTATAGCCGTACTCCTCTTGGAAGACGTACGCGCCGGTGCCCCAGATGTAGTCCTCGCCGGGCCACCACGTCCGGGCGTTGTTCAGCCCGCAGACCAGCACCTGCTCGTCGGGGTTCTCGGGATCCGGCGCGTAGGAGACCGAACCGCTGTCGCCGTCGGTGAACTCCGATTCGTCCCCCCACTTGAGCTGGCCGCGCTTGCAGGGGTCGCCGTAGACGCAGGTCACGCCGTCGATCGCCTGGATCTCGCCGGTCGTGTGTCCGCTCATCGCACCGATCTTGTGGATCTCGACGCCCCGAGCCGTGAGATCCGCGAGGCCGATCCGGGTGAACTGCCCGACGACACGGTTCGGCGCGTCCCCGTCGATCGCGCTGTCCGGAACGTACTCGGTCGTCGGCGCGATCAGCGCCAGATCCTCGTTGTGGTACCGCTCTCTGACCTCGCCGACGGGGACTCGCGCACCCCCCGAGACGAGCGTGAGTTCGGTGCTTTCGGTCTCCGCATAGAGGTGATCTGCGGTCGCGAAGTACGCGCTCTCGCCCGTCGAGTCGTAGACCGCGGGCGCGAGCGTCGCGAGCCCCTCCGTCTCGCCGCAGGCGACGCCGCCGGGAACGGCGAAGCCGCTCTCGAGATCGAACTGTCGTGCGGGTTCGAGATCCGGCCCGCCGCCGTCCGCCGCCGTCTCGATGATCGATCCCTCGATCGGGATCCCCTCTAGAAGTTCGTCGATTCCGGAGAGAACGGTCTCGCTCGTGGCTCCGACCGAGATCGCCGATCGACCGTTCCCGTTGCCGGGAACGACCGACGCTGTGTGAACGCCGTCGATGGCGGTGAAATCGATCGTGTCGTAGCTCGCCAGCGCCGCCTGCAGGTCGTCGTACCAGCCGGCGCTGACCGTCTTCGTCCGCGGTGCGATCGAGGCGGGATCGTCCGGGTCCTCGCGCGCGTAGGCGTACACGATCGAAACCGAATCCGTCGTGGCGGTCTCGAACGGGCGCGCCGAGAGATGGCTGACGCTCGCGAAGCCGACCGTCGACGCACCCATGGCCTTTACGAGCCCGCGGCGACTCACGCTCGACGGTGATTCCTCGGACCGCCGCGGTGCGGACTCGCGACCCCCCATCTCCCCAGCCACTGCCCGTCTCTACTACCTCGTGTTACTTTAGTCAATCTACGTGCGTGAACAACTCACACAGTACTTATGCTGACCGGCCTCGTCAGACACGCGATGGATCGGAATATCGAGTCGCTGATCGCCGAGGCACCGCTGTCGGCCCATCTCGCGACCGCGGTCGAGAACCGTCCGCACGTCGCGCCCGTCTGGTACGACTACCACGAGGGACACCTCCGTGTGCTGACCGGCGGGCGAAAACGGGAGAACGTCGAACGGAATCCGAAAGTGGCCGTCTCGATCGAACGGGCCGACGGGCCGGCAGTCGAGTGGTCGGTCACGCTGCTCGGAACCGCGCGAATCGTCGACGATACCGAACGCGTGCGCGAGGTTTCCCGACGAATCAACCGCAAGTACCGGAACACGGACGAGGCCGACGACGCCGACGGCGGCGTGCTACTCGACATCGAGATCGGGTCGGCGAGCGCACAGCGGTACTGAACGGGCCGGGCGCGATTCGAACACTCACTCGTTTCGCTCACGTTCGTTCACTCCACCCCTGCGTTCGAATCGTGCCGGCCGGTTTCACTGCCTCGTCGTCACTCGGCAGTTCGCCGCACGGGCCGGGCGCGATTTGAACACGCGACCGTCTGGTTAAAAGCCAGACGCTCTGCCGGACTGAGCTACCGGCCCTCACTCCTCCGTTCCGGCGAGTCGATAAAGAGACTTTCCCTTTTGGCGGCGAGCGGCTTCGGGCCGCCGCCGGATCGAAACCGTCGCTGCTGTCCCGAAAGCCGCGCTCGTCGATCGGTGTTCGGCCGGGGTTTCCGACCGATCTCCGGCTGGTTTAACCCCTCGGCTACTAGTATCGGCGCTCGAAAAGCAGGGGATTAAGTACGGTCCGAAGCAAGGATCGAGGGATGAGCACCGGCGTGACGATCTCCTCGATGTCTCGATATGCGATTCTCGGCTGCGGGAGCGTCGGCCACGCGGTCGCCGACGAACTGATCGATCAGGGCAAGGACGTGCTGATCGTCGACCGGGACGACGACCGCGTCGAGACCCTCAGGGACCGCGATATGAACGCACAGGTCGGGGACATCCGCGACGAGGAGATCGCAGAGAGCGTCGCCGGACGCGACGTCGTGTTGATCCTCTCGTCGGACGTCGAAGCGAACAAGGCCGCCGTCTCGAACGTCCGTGCGCGCGACGACGACCAGTTCGTCATCGCGCGCGCGAGCGATCCCGTCTCGGGCGACGAACTCGCCGATCTGGGGGCGAACAGCGTCATCAACCCCTCGATGGTGATCGCCGAATCCGCACTCAGACTGCTCGAATCCGGCGAGCTCGAACACCGGGCACAGCACCTCTCGGAGATCCTCACCGGAACCGACCGGAAACTGGCGATCGTCACCCACGAGAACCCCGATCCCGACGCGATCGCGAGCGCCGTGGCGCTCCGAGCGATCGCAGAACACCTCGGCGTGGAGGCCGAGATCTTCTACTTCGGCGACATGGGCCACCAGGAAAACAGGGCGTTCGTCAACTTACTCGACGTCGAGATGGTCTCGGTTTCCTCCGAGGACACCGACGCGTTCGAGGGGTTCGACACGATCGCGCTGGTCGATCACGCGATGGTGACCGACGCGAACGTCGCGTTCGACCTTCCCGCGGATATCCTCATCGACCACCACGACATCGACATCGATCGGGATCTGCCCGACGGGCTTCCGTTCATCGACATCCGCCCGCAGATGAACTCCACGTCGACGATCCTCACGAAGTACATCCAGGAGTTCGATCTGAGCGTAGAGGAGTCGGTCGCGACCGCCCTCCTGTACGGGATCCGCGCCGAGACGCTGGATTTCAAACGCGACACCACGCCCGCGGACCTCACGGCGGCGGCGTACCTCTATCCCTTCGCGAACCACGACACCTTAGAGCAGGTCGAATCGCCCTCGATGAGCCCCGAGACGCTCGACGTGCTGGCGGAAGCGATCACGAATCGCGAGGTACAGGGCAGCCACCTCGTCTCCAACGCGGGATTCATCCGGGATCGGGAGGCCTTAGAGCAGGCCGCCCAGCACCTCCTGAACCTGGAGGGGATCACGACGACCGCCGTGTTCGGCATCGCGGACAACACGATCTATCTCGCCGCCCGTTCGAAGGACATCCGGCTGAACATCGGGCGCGTGCTGCTCGATGCCTTCGAGGAGATCGGCGAGACGATGGGCCACTCGACGCAGGCCCGCGTCGAGATCCCGCTGGGCATCTTCACGGGGATCGAGACCAGCGAGGACAACCGCGAGACGCTCCTTCACCTCACCGAAGAAGCAGTTCGGCGAAAACTGTTCGACGCGATGGGCGTCGAGAGCGAGGGAACGAACGGCTCGTAACGCTCCGTTCACGGAGTAGTGTGTAAACCGTCTTCAGCCCACGTCAGCAGACGGCGCATTGCAGCCGTCGAGCGCGACCGTCGTGACGCGGCAGCAACGAACTACGCACGATCTCATACGGACGGCTGCCTCCGGTACCGGTGATCGCGGATGTGCTGACGATCATCCGGTAACTCGTCTCACCGCCCGTATTAGGCGACGACCTCCTCGCCCTCCTCGTCGGGGGACGCGAGGCGCTCGACGACGTCGTTTACGAGGACGACGTCGCCGACGGCCCGGACCCACCGGTAGGGGATCAGTACACCGCGGGCGTCGCGAACGTCCGCACCGAACAGCTCTTCGTTGGGGTTCGCCAACGCGAGCCCGGTGACGACCTCGCGTTCGAGATCGAGTTTGATGTCCTCGACTTCGCCGACGAACACGCCGTTGTTCGAGTAGACCTCCCGATCGACGAGCGACGTGATCTCCTGGGACGTTCGCTCCTGTTGCATACCCGCACCTCGAACCGCGGGCTATTATATACTGTCGGTTGTCCAGTGTCGCTCATCGATCACTCCCCGTCATCGTCGCTCGACGACGGCCGTCCGCTCGGCAAGGGATCGGCCGCCCGCCACCGCTGTTCGTAGACGACCTCGGCCCACTGGATCGCCGCCGGATCGACGCTCTTTACCAGCGCGTGCAGCCCCGTCTCGACGAACGGGAGGAAGTTCGCGGACAGTCCCGCCTCGGTCTCGACGATCGACAGCCCGTAGGCCGCGCTGTCCGTCTGCCGGATCGACAGCCGCCCGGTGTCGAGCGCGCGCCGGAACTCCTCGGTGTGCGCCGCGATCAGCCGTTCGAGCACCGGCTCCGTGAGGACGAGCTCGGCGGTCATCCCCTCCTCGATGATCCGGCGGTGATACAGTTCGACGAGCCGTGGAACGACCACCGGGATCACCGCACGGACGTGTCTCGCCTGTTCGAGGATCGACGCGTAGGCGTCGATGGGCTGGTGGGGAAGGGTCCGATCCGCGAGCACCACCTCGCTCGTGAGCAGCGAGGGGTCGAGCGGCGTCCCCGGTGGAAGCGCCGACAGCGCGCTCGCGAGCCGATCGAAGTTCGCGAGCCGTTCTTCGAACCGGTCGTACTCCTCTACGGCCAGCCGCCCTGCGGCCGTCAGTATATAATCGTCGGGGGTGCGCTCGGCCAGTTGGAGGGATTCGATCTCCCTGATATGTCTGCTGACGCTCGAGAGAGACAGATCGAGCGTCGATGCCAGCTCCGCCTTCGTTCGTGAGGTGCCCGCCATCGCCCGTAACATCTCGTGATGACGACCGAGAAGAGCGACGATTTCCCCACCACCCACACCCATCCCCTCTCCCATAACAGATCCGTCACATAGACGTTTGGGATCGACGCCGCGGCGGTGCGAATTTAATAAATAGGGGAAATAGTTATATACTTGTTTGCAGCCTCCGACTCGTTTCTCAGCCGGTGAGGTAAAGTGATCCCCGGCTGTAGGACCTGTTGCCGGGTGCCTCTGACAAGCCGGCATGCGCGACCGTCCTTGCCCGGGACCGGTCGCTGCACTTTTACGGAATCTACTGGCGACGGATCACCGCGCGGAGCTGCGGGATCGGATCGTACCTGTCGGTCGTGTCCCCGAGGACGAACAGCGCGACGTACCGGAGGTAGGCGACGAGTGGAACGTGGATCAGGAGGACCGACAGGAGAACGGCGAGGACGTACGGCGCCCCGACCGTACCCAGAACCGCCGGTCCGACGAGCCCCTCGGAGAGCCCCCGTGCGAGCAGCGTCCCGTACACCGCGGTTCCGACGGCTCCGAACGGTACCAGCAGTACGAACGCGAGCAGCGCCGCGAGCAGCCCGCCGACGATGGCGACGGCCACCCACAGCAGTCCCGCGATCAGCAAGTAGACCGTATACTCGCGCCACTCCTCGCGGAGCGTGCCCGCGAACGCCCGCCAGCCAGCCGGGAGCGAGCA
>JAWARX010000114.1:0-7115 GCA_038893155.1 Halalkalicoccus sp. | reverse complement strand
TTCGTCTCCAGTTTTATATTCGGGAAGACGTATTTACCCCGGAAACCCGTCGAAAGCTCCACGAACTTCGACGCGACCGGTTCGAGTATCCGAACTTCCCCGCGGCGACGATGGTCGGCGTCTCCACACTCGTTCACGAGGAGGCCACTGTCGAAATAGAGGTGGACGCCTTCGTTCCGGACAGGAACTGGGATACAACGGTCATAACGCCCGATTGATGCGGTTAGGGGGTTCGACCGCGAGCGAACGAAGTGAGCGAGCGGTAGCGCCGAGTGACCGAAGGGAGTGAGGCGCGCTTTTGGTCCAGCTTTTGCCGACGAACACGCCGTAGGCGTGTGACGGCAGCGCAAAAGGTGGGTTGGTTCAACAGGCTTATGTGCGCGCTTCGGGTAGCTACTGGCACTATGGCTAAGAAGAAATCGGGACGCGTCGGCAGCGCGGGCCGGTTCGGCGCGCGCTACGGTCGCGTTGCACGCCGCCGGGTCGCGGAGATCGAGGCCGACACGCAGAGTGCGACCGTCGACGGGCAGGATGTCACCCGCGTCGGGACGGGCATCTGGAAGAACGAGGAGACCGGCGAGACCTTCGCGGGCGGGGCGTACCGCCCCCAGACGCCCGCCGGGCGCACCGTCTCGCGATCGATCCGCGCGGCGCTCGACGAGTCCGACGACGAATGAGCTACAAGTGCTCGCGGTGTAAGCGCGACGTCGAACTCGACGAGTACGGCGGCGTGCGCTGTCCGTACTGCGGGCATCGCGTGCTGCTCAAAGAGCGCAGCCGCGACGTCAAGGAAGTTCCCGTGGAGTGACTTCGTCGAGCGCAACACCCCCGCACGACGCTTCTCTCGAACTCGTCTACGACGACCAGCGTCGCGCCCGGCTGGTCGAGCGCTCGCTCCGGCCCGACCTCGACGATCTGGCCGACGAGCGCTCGCGGGCGACCGTCTCGCGCGAGGGGGCGACGCTCGTCGTCCGGATCGAGGCGGCGGACCTCGTGGCGCTGCGCGCGGCGACGAACACCTGGCTGACGCTGATCGACACCGCCGAGCGGGTCGGACGGGGGGGCGCGCTCGTCGGATGGTAAAACGGGGGTTTTTCAGTCCGGGCCGCCTCGGTCGGGGTATGCAGGGCAACCTACCGCCGGAAGCACAGGAGAAACTCGAACAGCTACAGGGTCTACAGGAGACGGCCCAGCAGGTCGCCGTCCAGAAGAACCAGGCCGAGTCCTCCCTCAACGAGACCCAGCAGGCGCTCGAAACCTTAGAAGACGTCGACGAGGGGACGACGATGTACCGCGAGGCCGGCGAGCTGCTGATCGAAACCGACCGCTCGACCGCCGAGGACGAACTCGAAGAGAAGGTCGACAGCCTCGAGGTCCGCCTCGAAACGCTGAAGAAACAGGAAGAGCGCGTCCAGACGCAGTTCGAGGAGCTGCAGGGGGAGCTCCAGCAGCTGCTGGGCGGCGCGGGCGGCGGGATGGGCGGTCCGGCGGGCCCGGGCGGTCCGGGTGCCGGCGGCGCGTAGATGGGTTCCGAACCGACCGACGAACGGGTCGTACGGACCGCAGCGGCGGCCGCAGAGGGGCTGATCTTCTCGCGGTATAGCCGGTCGGAGGTCGACGATCTGGACGTGACGGTGCGATTCGAGGAGGGGGTCCTGGAGGTCGACGTCTACCTCAACGTCGAAGACGAGGGCGCAGAACGGGTCGCGGAGGAAGCGGTGCGAGCCGCCGAATCGGCCGTCGACGAGCTGTTCGCGGACACCACGGAATAGGAGACCGCTACCCGCAGATCGTCCGGAAGTTCTCGAAGACCTCCTCGCCCTCCTCGGTGTGGGCGACCTCGGGGTGCCACTGGACGCCGTAGAGGTCCCGGTTTTCGCAACTCATCGCCTCGATCCCGCAGATGTCGCTTTTCCCAGTGAGCGTAAAGCCCTCGGGGAGCGCTTTCACCTCGTCGCCGTGGCTCGCCCAGACGCGGGTCTCGGGTGCGAGCGAGCCGATCAGGGGATCCTCGTCGTCGACGATCTCGACGGTCACGTCCGCGTACCCGCCGTAGTCGCCGTTGCCGACCCGACCACCGAGTTCGTCGGCGATCACCTGCATGCCCAGACAGATCCCCAGTACGGGAACGCCGAGATCGAGATACTCGCCACAGCGACCCGCCCGGTCGATGTCAGGCCCGCCCGAGAGGACGAGCCCGTCGGCGTCGATCTCCTCGGGGGGCGTGTCGTTGTCGATGGTCTCGGTGTCGATGCCCATGTCCCGAAGCGCGCGGCCTTCGAGATGCGTGAACTGGCCGTGGTTGTCGACCACGTCGATTTTCATTACCGGTGGTAGCCGACGGGGGGCAAAAAGGGGCGCGATCAACGCTCCTCGCGCTCGTTATCGCCTGCGCGTTCGCTCGCCCGCCGAAACGCGCTCTCTTCGAGTTCGCGACTCCGCCTCCCCTCGGCTTCCGCGAGCGCCTCTGGATCGGGCGAAACGTCGTCGTCGATTCGCGCCCACGAGCCGTGGATCTTCGCGTGACACCACCGACAGAGGCAGACCGTGATCTCGTGGGTCGGCTCGCCCTCGTCCGGCCCTCCCCGTCCGTCCGCGTACGAGAGGTGGTGTTCTTCGAGCAGCGGTCGTTCCTTCGAGTGCGCCATTCGCCGTTCTTCGAGCCCGCAACGTCGACACTCCCGATCGCTCGCCCGCGATCGAAAGTGCGGGCAGTCGCACCACTCGACGCCCGCCTCGCTCACGACACACTCGTAGCCCTCCGCACGCCGGCCGCGGGCGAACGCGGGGTCTTCTTCCGGTCGCTCGATCGCGAGCCGACAGCGCCCGTCGCTCGTGAGGTGATCGCAGCGCTCTGCGTGCTCGTAGGGGTCGTCGACCCCGACCGGAGTGCCCGTGGGCGTGTGCTCCATCTACGTGCGTACGAGTCGTCTCGCGGTTTTCCTGACGGTTTCGGTCACCTCGCCGGGGTGAGGGAGCCCGAGCCGGTATCGAACCCTGTCCTGGGCCTTCAGCGGCGTGAAAATTGCCGGTTCTTCGAGCGGCCAGATTTCGCATCGATCGCCGTTCGATCCGGTCCGGTCGAGGATCGCGTTCGTCGCGTGGCGGGCGGCCTCGTTCGCGGATTCCATCGTCGCCAGATCGCTCTCGGTCCTGACGTAGTCGGCGGCGACGGTCAGGTTGTCGATCTCGGTTCGGGCCTCGGGCCGGTATCGCCACGAGCCGACCGTGTTCACGAGCAGGGGTTCGCGGTTCTCGACGCCGCCCTCCCGTTCGACGATCGCGGGGTCGAGGTACCACTCGACGAGGTTCGCGTCGGTCAGGCGCTCGGGCCTGTCCTCGCGGTTGAGGTGGCGTTTCAGCTGCTCCCAGATCTCGGTCGCGATCTCCTCGCGGGTGCACTCCCGTGCGGGTTTCCCGTAGACGATCCCGGGCGTCTCCCAGTGGGAGGCGATCACCGAGAGGATTCCCGAGATCTCGCCGTCGCCGTAGCTCGACAGATCGCGCTCCCAGAACTGGCGCTGGGAGACGGAGGTCAGCGCCCACGGCGAGTCGGTGTAGACTCCGTGGCCCCGGACGAGGGGACGGTCCTCGCGCAGGTAGAACTGGATGCCGTTCATCCACTCGGTCCGGAGCCGATCCAGCCGGGCGAGCGAGGGCGCGACCCGGGAAATCTCCCCGGAGACGAGCCGTCGTGCGGCCTCGACGGGCACGGCGAGCACGTACTGGTCGGCGCGCTCGGTGTGGGTTCCCGCTTCGTCCTCGACGACGACCCCCGAGAGCCGCTCGCCGTCGAACCGCAGCTCCCGGACGGTCGCGTTCGTCCGCAGGTCGACGCCCAGCTCCTCGAGGTACGCGACCCACGGATCGATCCAGACCTCGCTCGTCGGGCCGTTGAGCACGCGTTCGGTCTCGATCGCCGGATCGACGTGCCCGCGCATGAGCTGAAGGTAGATCCGGCCCACGGTCCGGGCGCTGCCCAGCTGTGGGCGCAGGGCGACGAGCAGCTGGGTCGCCGAGACCGCCTGCTGGTAGGCCTTCGATCTGTTGCCGGCGTCGACGAACTCCCACCACGAGGTGCGATCCCACTGTTCTTCCATTCGGGCCTCACAGCTCGTCAGGAGGACGAGCATGCGTTCGGCGAAGAATCGCGCCTCGGCGGTCGAGAGCTCCTCGGTGGCGAAGCTCGGACGCAGCACCGAGAGCCACTCCTCGACGCTGCCGGGCGTTCGCGTCGAGGCGGTCGTCTCCTCGCCGACGGTCCGGGCGAGCAGGGTCCCCTCGGTCGGGACGAGGCTGTCGGCGACCGAGCGGTTCGGGCCGGTCCGGCGGGCCGACCCGGTCGAACCCCCGGCTGCGGGGATCCGCGCCATCGTATCGACGACGTGGCGATAGTAGCCGGGGAAAAAGCGAAAGCCGTGTTCGGCGGGCAGCGCCGGCCCTTCACCGCGGTCGGGGCCGGGAACGCTCCGGGCTTTCCCGCCGAAGCGGTCGTTTCGCTCGTAGACGGTCACCGAAAAGCCCCGTTCGGCGAGCTCGTGAGCCGCGCTCAGGCCCCCGATCCCGCCGCCGAGTATCGCCACGCGTCTCATAGAACAACAGCCCGTTAGTACGCACGAACAAAAGGGTTCCGCGGGCCACAAGGCTCATGCCGACGGTTTTCCCAGGTTTCGTCGTGCGTCTCGTCCACCGCGATCTCGACATCGTCGTCGCCGAGGAGGTCGAGGTTGCCGACTCGTTTCTCGCCCGGGCTCGCGGGCTGATGTTCCGCCGATCGATCCCCGAGGAGTACGCGCTGGTCTTCGAGTTCGACGAGCCGGTCACGCGATCGCTGCACATGCTCTGCGTGCCGTTTTCGATCGACGCCGTCTGGCTGGTCGACGGCGAGGTCACCCACACCGCTCACCTCGACGCCTGGACCGGCTTCGGTCGCGGACGGGCCGATACGATCGTCGAACTCCCGGCGGGTGCCGCCGAAGGGATCCGGGAGGGCGACCGAATCGAGTTGGAGCGATAGTACGAACCGCCGTATCTGTCGGGACCGCCAGCTTGATATGCGGTGTCTCCCTCGGTGGGGGTACGATGGAGAGCACCCCTCACCATTCGGACTCGGAGGATAGAGGAAGTCGGGGCGACCCGGCTGGATGCGAAATTCTCCCCCGAAACTAATCCCGTTACCGGATCGCTCGAATCGGTCCCCTCAGTGGCGCTTCTCGACACGACGCTTCGCGACGGCGAGCAAGCGCCGGGCATCTCGCTGTCGCCCGAACAGAAGGCCGAGATCGCCCGCGCGCTCGACGACGCGTCCGTCCCCTACATCGAGGCCGGCAGCGCCTGCACCGGCGAGGGCGAACGCCGGACCATCGAGCGAGTGACCGACCTCGGGCTCGACGCCACCGTGACGAGCTTCGCCCGCGGCGTCCGAAACGACGTGGACCTCGCCCTCGATTGCGGGGTCGACGGCGTCACCCTCGTCGTGCCCGCCAGCGATCGGCACATCGAGGGCAAGGTCGGAACGACCCGCGAAGAGGTCCATGAGAACACCGTCGAACTGGTCGACTACGCCAGGGAACACGGTCTCTGGGTCGAGGTCATCGGCGAGGACGGCTCGCGCGCAGAGCTCGACTTCCTCGTGTCCCTGCTCGGCGGGGCCCTGGAGGCGGGCGCAGACCGGGTCTGTTACGCCGACACGGTCGGCCACGCGAGCCCCGGGGAGGCCTACGAGGCCGTCTCGCGGCTTTCCGAACTGGGGCCGACGAGCACCCACACCCACGACGATCTCGGGCTGGGGATGGCCAACGCCTTGGCGAGCGTCGCCGCGGGCGCGGATCTGGTCCACGCCACCGTCAACGGCGTCGGCGAGCGTGCGGGCAACGTCGCCTTAGAGGAGGTGGCGATCGCGCTCGATCACTGCTACGGGATCGAGACGGTCGACACCACCATGCTCTACGAGCTGGCGGGACTGGTCTCGCGCTATACGGGCGTTCCGCTGCCCCCGAACAAGGCCGTCGTCGGCGAGAACGCCTTCGCCCACGAGAGCGGGATTCACACCGACGGCACGCTGAAAGACGAGCGGATGTACGAGCCCTACCCGCCCGAGCGGGTGGGCCGGGAGCGCCGGCTCGTCCTCGGAAAACACACCGGGCGTGCGGGCGCGCGCGCCGCGCTCGCCGAGCACGACGTCGAGGTGAGCGAGGAGGACCTCGGCGAGGTCGTCTCGCGGGTCAAAGCGCTCGCGGATCGAGGAAAGCGGATCACGGACGCCGACCTGCTCGCGATCGCAGAGGACGTCCGCGGGCGCGAGCGCGACCGGCGGGTCGAACTGCTCGATCTCACTGCCGCCAGCGGCGGGGCGACCCCGACCGCGAGCGTCCGGCTCAGGGTAGACGACACGGAACGCGTCGCAAGCGGCGTCGGCAGCGGCCCCGTCGACGCCGCCGTCTCGGCGGTCCGGGAGGCGCTCGGCTCGGCGGCGGACGCACAACTGGACTCGTATCACGTCGACGCGATCACCGGCGGCACCGACGCGGTCGTCACCGTCGAGGTCGTCATGTCCCGCGGGGATCGCACGGTAACGGTCGCCCGCAGCGACGCGGACATCACGCGCGCGAGCGTGGTCGCGATGGTCGACGCGCTCGATCGCCTGCTGGTCGATCGGGTGCCGACCGCGCTCGCCGACGACTAATCGCCCCCCTCCGCCTTTCCGCCCCTGTCCCTGATCTGCCGGAGTTCGATCTCGCCAGTCGCGTAGACGGTGATTCTGTACGAATCGAGCGGGAACTGCACCTTCCCGTGTTTCCTGTCCGTGCGGTGACGAACCGGCCTGAACAGCCCGTCGAGCGCGTCGGGATCGATCACGTCGGCGAGCACCCGCGATGAGGGCCCGTCGACGTCGGCGGTCTCCTCGATCGCCTCGATGATCGTCGTGGTGAGTTCGCGCCGCCCGTCGAAGTCGTGCTCGGTCCGGTGGACCACCGGCTCGCCCTCGGTTACGACGGTGTCGCGTCCCGACTCGCCCTCGTCGGTCATCGCGTATCGGCCCTCGGCGATTCCGGCATTTCTATTCTGTATTAGTCTTCATGATATAAATATATTATCGCTTTCGTTGGAGGTCG
>JAWARX010000113.1:0-7174 GCA_038893155.1 Halalkalicoccus sp. | reverse complement strand
AAAACCCCCGCCGCGCTCCCGGCCGCGATCTGAGCGGCGTTCTCGGCGTACGACGCCGCCTGCCCCGCGATGTCTACCTGCTGGCCGGTGTACTGTGCGATCAGCTCCTCGACCCGTCCGAGTTCGACGTCGGCTCCGCTCGCCTGCTGAGCGAGCGCGGCGGCGTCTTCCGCGACGAGCGCGACGATGACGACGAACGGGACGACGAGGGTGACGAACGACCCGAGGATCAACAACAAGGCGGCGATCCCCGCGCCAGTCCGCGATTCGAGGCGGCGCTGGAGGGGAAAGAGGACGAACGCGAGCAGCCCGGCCAGCAGGAAGTACTGGAGGAACGGCTCGACCAGCCAGTACGAAAGTAGCAGCAAGATCGCGACCAAGAGCAGTAAAAACCCCTTTCTGACGTTCATACGCGACCTGCGGGCGGCGGCCGAATAAAACACGACCCTTGCTGTGACGATCGGCTCTCGTCAGCTGGCGTCGACGTAGTGGGTGTCGAACGTCTCGATGGCGACCTTGAACGCGCCGATGATGACCGGCCCGAAAAACAGCCCCATCACGCCGAGCAGGTAGAGCCCGCCGACGACCCCGAGCATGATCGTCGCGGGGTTGAGCCGCGCGCGGCGATCGACGAGGATGGGCCGCAGGTAGTTATCGGAGAAGCTCACGACGACCGCGCCGTAGACGAACAGCGCGCCGCCCGCGATCGGATCGCCCATGAAAACCAGGTACGCGGCGGCGGGCCCCCAGACGAGGAACGCGCCGATCACGGGCAACAGCGCGAGCAGGATCATCACGAGCGTCCAGAAGACGGCGTTCGGGACGCCCGTGACCGCGAGCCCGATCCCCGCGAGGGTGCCCTGGATCGCCGAGACGAGGACGTGGCCCACGAGCACCGCCCACATCAGGTCGTCGACCCGCGTCGCGAGATCCGTCTGGACCGGTTCGGGAAGCGGGGCGACCTCGAAGAGCCACGCGGTAAAACGTCGACCGTCCCGGAGGAAGAAAAAGAGCATGAACGCCGCGAGCGCGATCCCGATCAGCGTGTGGGTAAACGCTCCGAAGAGGTCCGGCGCGCTGCCCAGAAGCACGCTCGCGAAGTTCTCGGCGGCCGTGCCAAGCGCCGTCGGAAGGTCGACCTCCTGGCCGGTCGCCCCCTCGATCGCGAGTTCGGCCCCGCCCAGATCGACGTCGCTGTCGCTCAACCGCTGGGCGAGGTCGACCGCGTCGCTCGCGACGAAGGAGATCAGTGCGGCGAAGGGGAGGATGACCGCGCCGGTCGCCCCGAGCATGAGCGCGAGCGCGGCCGCCGTTCCCCCGACGAAGGGTGCGAGCCGCCGGTACAGCGGCGTGAGCAGGTACGCGATCAGCACCGCAAGCAACACGTACTGCATGAAGGGCCACACCAGCATGAGCGACAGCGCGCCGAGCGCGCCGATCACGACCAGCATGAACCCGCGGCTCACGTCCATACGCGGACGGACGCTCTCCGATAGAATAAAACCGATCCGACGATCCCGACGGGATTACGAGAGCGCTACCACGGCGTCCAGACCGATCCCGATCGCCCGCTCGACGTTATCTCTGGCCTTCTCGGGTAGCTCCTCGTCGTCGGTCTCGCCCTTCTGAGTGCCCGCGACGAGGTTGCCGTCGACGGTGCAGATCGCGCCGGCGCGCATTCCCTTGCGCCGCGCGAGCGTGAACACGGCGGCGGCCTCCATCTCGACCGAGAGGATCCCCGCCCGTTCCCACTTTTCGACGTACTCCTCGGTTTCGGCGTAGAAGGCGTCGTCGGAGGCGATCGGGCCGACGTGAACCGCCTCGCCGCGGGACTCCGCGCCGTCGACCAGCGCCGAGAGCACCTCGAAGTCCGGTACCGCCGGGTAGGTGACCGACTCGTAGCGCCTCGTCGTCCCCTCGTCTTTGGCCGCGCCGGTCGCGACGATCATGTCCCCGATCTCGATCCCGCGCTGGAGGGCCCCGGTCGTCCCCACGCGGATGACGGTCTCCACTCCGACGCGTTCGAGCTCCTCGATCGCGATCGCCGCCGAGGGACAGCCGATCCCGGTCGAGCAGATCGAAAGCTCGACCCCTTCGTAGGTGGCGTTGACGAGTTTGTACTCGCGGTTCTCGGAGACGACGGTGCTTTCGTCACAGAGCCCAGCGATCCGGTCGACCCGGCCCGGATCGCCGGGAATCAGCGCGATCTCGTTTACGTCGCCCGGCTCCACCAGGAGGTGTGGCTGTTTCGCCATACGCGAGGAGCGTGCGGACGCGTCAAATCCCTACCGATCGTCGCCGCTTTCGTCTCCGCCCGGGGCGAGGAAATAGAGTGCCAGCCCGAAGACGAACGACGAGCGCTGCCACGCGCTCTGCGTCCTCGCCGCGCGCTCCGGGTCGGCGGCCGCCTCGCCGCCGAAGCGCGGAAAGACCAGTTTCGAGAAGAACGCGTCGATGAAGACGACGACGCCCGAGACCGCGAGCACGCGGGCGGTTCGCTCGCCGACGATCCGTCCGAGCGCGCCCGCGAGGATCGCGTAGAGGACGCCGGCGAGCGCGCCGGCGACGTGGTGGGCGATCGCGGCGTCCCGGAGCGACACCGTCTCCGGATCCCGCCCGCTCGCCGCCCCGGCGGCGACGAACGCCGGCAGGCCTCCCTCGCGCTGGAGGGCGATGGGGACGTTCATGACGAGCGCCGCGAGCGTTCCCGAGAGCGCACCCCGGGGGAGTGACAGTAGTCCCATGGCAGGAAGAGGCGTTCCGAACGGATGTGCGTTTCCGTCAGGCGTAGCGCTCGTTCAACACGCTCTCCTCGGCGAGGAGTTCGCTCACCCCGTGAGTCATGATCGCCTCGCCGAGGGCGGTCGCGACGTAATAGGAGTACAACCCGCCCTCACCGCGTTCGCGTCGCTTTCGGTTCGCTACGAGCCCCACGTCGACCAGCCTGTCGAGGTGATAGTGCAGACGGTTCGACGGCACGTCGAGCCGCTCTGTGAGTTCACTCGCGCTCAGCTCGCCATCCCGGAGGAATTCGGCGAGAGCGCGATACCGAGTCTCCTCGCCGATCGCCCGCTGCATGGCGAGGTACTCGTCGGTCGAGATGACGCCGTTTTCGGCTGGGGGCGGATCGATCATACGATCACGATGGGAGTCGGTACCGATAACTCATCCCCCGACCGCGAACAGCAGCAGGTTGTGAACGCCGGGCCCCAGCCCGACGGCGGCGATCACGCCGAGCAACAGATACCCCTCGCTCGGGGCGTCCTCGACGTACTCGGCCATGAGCCAGACGATCCCGCAGGCCAGCGCGAGTTTCACGAGGACGAACAGCCAGCCGACGCCGATCGCCTCCGCCGTTGGAAGCTCCTCCGCAGCGCCCATGATCGCCCGCGGGAGCGGCGAGCGTTCGTGGACGCCGAGGACGTCGATCCCGACGGCGGTCGAGACCCCGTCGAGGACGTGCCCGAGGACGACCAGCGCGCCCGCAGCGCCGGTCGTCGCGGCGACGCCGGGAAGCGCCCGACGGAACAGCCCCCACGTGCCCGCCGCGAGTCCGAGCGAGACGGTGAGCGCGACGAGCGGCCAGAAGAGGTTGATCACGCCCCGGGAGTAGCCCGTCCCGAAGGTCGCTCCGACCGCGAGCAACGCGGCGACGGTTCCCGCGAGGGCGAGCGTCCGGTCGTCGCCGAGCGCCCAGATCGCACCCGCGAGAACGAACGTGCTGACGTAGACGCTCGGGGTGCCGAAAAGCGGAGCGATGGCGGCCGGGACCGCGTCGACCGCGTCGAGGACGTGGGTCCCCGCCCCGGCGATCATCCACGGGGCGAACGCCAGCACGGTCGCCTCCCGAACCGGGGGACGGCGACGCCAGAGCAGCGCCGCGACCGCCACCGTCGCCGCCAGCAGACCGAGCAGGTAGGGAAACGGCGGGAGAGCGAAGCCGTCCGGCAGGATCATACTCGTGATGGCAGGTCGGAAAAAGAAAACGTTGCGATACGATCCCCGTGGTAGTTACACGAACGCTCGTCAGAACTCGCGGATCCGGAGGGGCGGACCACGCATCGTGGTTCGGATCGGCCGTCAAAACCCGACGATCGACAACGAGAATCACTATGGTCCGCGGCCGTCTGCACTCGCGCATGGACAGACGCGAGTTCGCCGCCGCGATCGATCACACCGTCCTCGGGCCCGAGACGACCCTCGAAGCGGCGCGCGAGGTGGTCCGGGAGGCCGACGAGTACGGCATGAACGCCTGCATCCCACCGTGTTACGTCGAGGAGACGAGCGACGAGTACGGGGACGTGACGATCGCGACCGTGATCGGCTTTCCCCACGGCCAGAACACCCCCGAGACGAAACGCCGCGAGGGCGTCGAGGCCTGGAAGGCGGGCGCGGACGAACTCGACGTGGTCTGCAACCGCGGGCGGCTGCTCGGCGGGGAACCCGAACTGTTCTACGAGGAGCTGGCCGAGATCGTCGCCGCCGTACCGATCCCGGTCAAGGTGATCCTCGAAACGGGCGAACTCCCCGGAGAGCGGATCCGCGAGGCGGCCGAACTCGCCGTCGAGGCCGACGCCGCCATGCTCAAGACCTCGACCGGGTTCGGCGAGGGCGGGGCGACCGTCGAGGACGTCGAACTCCTCGCGGAGTACCTCCCGGTGAAAGCGAGCGGCGGGATCGGCGAGTACCGAACGGCGAAAGCGATGTTCGAGGCCGGGGCGGCGCGGATCGGGGCCTCCTCGGGGGTCGCGCTGATCGAAGGGTTTCCGGAGTGAGCGGCGAGCCGTCGGTCGAACCACTTAGTATCTCGGACTCGAAACCCGAGGGTATGAACGACCCAGTCGCCGGCCGACGTGACGTCGGATCGGCTTGCGAGTGCGACGTGGCGTCTCAGAGCGTGTCGATCGGAGCGCGCCCATAACCCCCTCGTGACCCCCTTCACTGTTCAGCGCCAGTGGCGACCCCGCCCGCGAGGTGGTCGGTAGATGGTTCTGGACGACCTCTTCGGCTGGCTCCCGTTCGAGGAGCCGGTGATCGTCTTCACGCTCGCGCTCGCGGTCTTCCTGCTCGCGCCGCTTTTGATCAAGCGGGCGGGTCTCCCGGGGATCGTCGGGATCGTCCTGTTCGGCGCGCTGATCGGACCCAACGGGCTGGGAATCCTCTCGCTGACGAGCGCGATCGAGCTCCTCGGGAACGTCGGGCTGGTCTATCTGCTCTTTACCGTCGGGCTCGAACTCGACCTCAGGGGCTTTGCGAAAGCGCCCGAAAACGCCGCCGTCTTCGGGCTGACGAGCTTCTTTCTCCCCTTCATCGCCGGAACTGCGCTCGGAACGGCGGTGCTCGGGCTGTCGGTGCCCGCCTCGGCGCTGCTCGCGGCGGTGTTTTCCTCCCATACCCTGCTCGCCTACCCGGTCGCGAACCAGCTCGACATCACGAAAAACCGCGCAGTGACGGCGGTCTTCGGCGGCATCCTCTTTACGGACACGCTCGCGCTGGTCGTGCTCGCGATCGTGATGGGCGCGGTCGACGGCGGGCTCACCCTGCTTCTGTTCGCACAGGTGTTCGGCGCACTCGCCGTCCTGTTCGCGGGCGTCTGGTTCGTCGTACCGCCGGTCGCCCGGTGGTTCTTCCAGAACCTGAGCGAGGAGAGCTACTTCGAGTTCCTCTTCGTCGCGGTGGCGCTGTTCGGCGCGGGTTCGCTCGCGGAGATCCTCGGTCTCGACGCCATCCTCGGGGCGTTCGTCGCGGGGCTCGCGTTGAACCGGCTCATCCCGCGGGGCGGGACGCTCATCAACCGCGTCGAGTTCCTCGGGAACGCGTTTTCCATCCCCTTCTTCTTGCTCTACGTCGGGATGCTCGTCGACGTCGGCGTCATCCTCGGCGGGCTCGGCACCCTGCAGGTCGCCGCGTTCATCCTCGTGACGATGTTCGTCATGAAGTGGGTCGCGGCGTGGGCGGTGAGCCGGATACAGGGCTACGACGGGAACGAACGCGGCGTCATCTACGGGCTGTCGATCGGGCAGGCCGCCGCCGCGCTTGCGATCACGCTCGTGGGATTCGACGCCGGACTGTTCGACGAGAACGTCCTCAACGCGGTCGTGCTGATGATGCTCGTCGCGACCGTCGCGAGCCCGTGGTGGACCGAACGCGCCGGCCAGAAGCTCGCCCGCGGCGCGGAGGTCGAGCCGGGCGAGGACGACGACCTCGACCCCCGGATTCTGCTGCCGCTTTCGACCGACGCCCAGCGCCAACAGCGCCTGCTAGAGTTCGCGTTCGTCCTCAAGGAAGCGGACGCCGTCGAGCCGGTCCACCTGATGACCGTCGTCCGGCCGGACTCGGGTCGGACCGAAGAGCAGGTCGCGCTGGTCGAACGCGACCTCGAACGCGCCGCGGAGTTCGGCGGTGCCGCGGAAGTGCCGATCGCAAGCGAGACCCGCGTCAACCACAACATCGCCTCGGGGATCGTCCGGGGGAGCGTCGAGACCCGCGCCGACATGATCCTCATGGGGTGGGACGCCCGGGGCACGATCGGTCGACGGGTTTTCGGCGACATCATCGACCAGGTGCTCCGGCGCACGACGATGCCGGTGCTCGTCTCGCGACTCGGCCACCCGATCAACACCACCGAGCGGATCTTCCTGATCCTGCCCCACGGGATCGACCACCACGAGGGGTTTTACGAGGCGATCCACGTCGTCAAACGGCTGGCCTCGAAGCTCGGCACGCCGGTGACGGTGCTCGTCGCCGAGGGCGAGACCCACCAGTACGAGCGGCTGTTCGGACTGGTCGAAGGCGAGGTCGACGCGGAGTTCGCCACCGTGCGCTGGAGCGGGCTGCTCGAAACCCTGGAGAAGCGCGCGGCCGACGACGACCTGATCGTCACGCTCTCGCCCCGCGAGGGCGAGGTCGGCTGGCATTCGGAGCTCGCGGAGCTCCCCGGCCGGCTGGTCGAACTGCCGCCCGAGTCGTTCGTGATGGTCTACCCGCGCCACGGCGAACCGGAGTACGGCGCGAAGTTCCTCCGGTTCGACTGACCGCACACCCGGGCTACTCCGCCGGGAAGACGACCACGGGGCGGTCGGTGTTCTGGAGGAGCGAGTAGGACGTCGAGCCCGAGAGGACGTCCACGATCCGGTTCGACTCGCGGGGGATGAAGCCGATGGCGGTCGCCTAG
>JAWARX010000112.1:0-7195 GCA_038893155.1 Halalkalicoccus sp. | reverse complement strand
TTTAATACCATGTCCCGAAACGGTTCGCCTTCGATCGCCCCGGGCGTCCGCCTCGACCGTCGGTTGCTGGCGGTCAACGCGGCGCTGCTCGGCGGCGGGGTCGCCGTTGCACTCGCGCTCTCGCTGGCCGCGACGCTCCCGATGCAGGTGGCGCTGGCCGTCGTCGGAACGGTTCTTTTCGCGGGAACGGTGTGGCTCGGGTTCGAACGGCTGATCGACCGCGCTTCGCGAGGCGGCGATCCGCGGGCGGCGACGGCGGTTCCGGACGGGGGCGAGGCGGGCCGCGAGCGATGAGCCCGGCGTGCGCGATCGTCGGCGGCGGGATTCACGGCGCGCACGTCGCCCACCGCCTCGTCAGCGAGACGGACCTCGATCCGTCGGAGGTCGCGATCGTCGATCCCCGCGAGCGCCTGCTCGACTCGTTCCGCGAGAAGGCCCGCGCCTGCGGGATGGAGACGCTCCGCTCGCCGTTCGTCCACCACCTCGAGGTCGACCCGTTCTCCCTTCGGGACTTCGCGGAGGTGAACGACAGGGAAGACGAGCTCCGTCCGACGCCGGACCACCCGCGGCGTCCGACGCTCGATCTGTTCTTCGATCACGCGCGCGCCGCGTTCGCCGAGAGCGAGATCGCGGACTCCCACGTTCGGGCGGCCGTGAGGGGGATCGATCGGTCGGGCGGTCGGATCCGAGTGGAGACGAGCGGCGGACCGATCCGCGCGGACCGGCTCGTGCTCGCGGTCGGCCACGGTCCCCCTCGTCGCCCCGAATGGGCGCGGGCGCTTCCCGACGAGGCTTCGGTCTCGCACGTCTGGGACGACCCGGTCCCGGTCGACGGACTATCGATTTCGGGTCGGGTCTGCGTCGTCGGCGGCGGTATCACGGCCGCCCACCTGGCCGTGCGCCTCGCCGAGCGAGCACCGGTGACGCTGCTCGCGCGCCGCGAGCTCCGGGAGGCCCACGTCGAGGCGGACCCGCGCTGGATCAACTGGCGACGCATGGAAAACGAGCTCCACCCCCTCCCGCCCGGATCCGAGGCGCGCCTCGAACGGGTCCGGGCGGCCCACAGGACCGGGACGGTTCCGCCGTACCTCATGCGGAGGCTCGAGGATGCGTGCGAACGCGGCGACCTGCGGGTCCGCCGCGGCGAGATCGATTCGGCGCGCGCCCGCGGCGAGGAGGTCAGCGTTCGGCTCGCGGACGGCGCCGTCGATCGCTTCTCGTGGGTCGTTTGTGCAACCGGCTTCGGCGACGTCGCCAACCCGCTGGTCGAGCGGGCGAGCGAGTCGCTGGGCCTCCAGACGGGTGCGGGTGGCCTGCCGGTCCTCGACGACCGGAGCCTCGAGTGGGCCGGTCCCGGTTCGGACGGGTCGGGCGTGTTCGTCACCGGCGCGCTCGGCGCGCTCACGCTCGGACCGCTCGCGGGGACGATCGCCGGCGCTCGCCGCGCCGCAGACCGGCTGATCGAGGTCCACGAACGGCGCGCCCCGCCCGCCGTCGCCGCCGACTAGTACTCCGTGCCCTTCCGGGCGCGTTGCCCCTCCTCGAACTGGTGTTTCTCTTTTTTGACGTGGGTCACGAGGTCCGCACGCTCGTAGAGGTAGTCGGGTTTCTCGTGGCCACCGGTGAGCACGAGTTCGAGATCCGTCGGTTTCGAGTCGATCAGCTCGATCAGCTCGTCGCGATCGACCAGCCCCCGATTTGCGGCGTAGACTACTTCGTCGAGGATCAGCATGTGGGTCCCCTCCTCGGGGTCGCCGTCGAGGTCGAGCGGTTCGGTGAGGTCCGCGCTCCGGGCGGCCTCGATCAGTTCCTCGGCGCGTTCGAAGCCCGCGGCCGCCTCCGCGGCGTGGTCCGTATCGGCGCTGCCGTCGCGCATCCCGTGCCAGCCGTAGTGGCCCGCGTTCTCGTAGGAGAAGCCGGGAATCGCCCGGATCGCGTTGTACTCCCCGCGGACGTCCTCGACGCTCGCCGCGCCGCCTTTCATGAACTGGAGCATGTGGACGCGAAAGCCGTGGCCGGCGGCGCGAAACCCCATCCCCATCGCCGCGGTGGTCTTTCCCTTCCCGTCGCCCCACCACACCTGGACGCGCCCGAACTCCTCGGGTGCGCCCGGTTCGATCTCGCGCGCCTGTGGCGTCCGTCCCTTACCGGGTGCGTTCGCGATCGGATCGCTCATGATCTACCCTTAGCCCGGATCCACTTCGCCGGTTCGGTCCGTCTACGGCGCGAACACGTCGGCGCGTTCGGTCGTCTCGATCCCGTACTCGGCGTCGGGGACGCCGGGAACGCCGTCGGGGTACCGCGAGTCGAGGCTCGCACACACCGCCTCCCGCACGCAGGCGCGGGCAGCCGCGCCGACTGGCGTCGCGCTGCCGGTGAACGACGCGCGCTCGCCGCCGGGATCGCAGCCGACGACGACCGCGTCGGTGGTCGTCCCCGGCACGCCCGCTCGCTCGATGAGGGTCGCCGCTTTCGCCTCGGCGGTGACCGCGAGCAGGTTCGCGAGCGCGCCCTTCTCGCAGGAACGGGTCGTCCCGACGATCACGTTCACCGTCCCAATCCTCGATTCGGGCTGCACGCTCGACTCTCCGGACGGCTCCATCGGCAGTCCGGCGGGGTTCGAGACCCCCGCGGTGGCGATCGCTTCGACGGGGCCGTAGCGCGCGCCGCGGGCGTGGTCGAGCGAGACGCCGGTCAGCAGCGTCGGTCCCGCCCGCTCGAAGCCCGCCCGCTCGCGCCGGGTCGCGACGTACGCGGCCAGATCCGTTCGCGCCCACCCCTCCGGAACGGAGACGTTGTACGCCACGGGCCCCATCGATGGGCCGCCGTCCCAGCCCGTACTGAGCCAGCGGGTTTCCTCGCGTTCGACCCGGAGGACGCCCGCCGAGATCCGCGTCTCAAACATCGCACAGCAGGTCGACGAGCCGGTCGTTCTCCTCTTCGGTTCTGACCGCGATCCGGACGTGTGAATCCAGGCCGCGAAACGAGCGGGCGTCCCGGACGGTCATCCCCTCGTCCCGGACGCGTTCGAGCACCCGGTCGACCGACCGCTCGGCGGTATCCAAGAGGAGGAAGGGCGCTTCCGAGGGGACGACGCCGTATTCGCCACCCAGCCGTTCGGCCATTCGCGTGCGTTCCGAACAGACGCGCCTCCTCGTCTCCTCGACGAACTCGCGCTGACGCATGCAGTGTGCGCCGACCGCCGCCGCGGGCGTTCCGAGGTTCCAGGCGGGCCGGCCGGTCTCCAACCGATCCCCGAGCTCGCCCTCCGCGACCAGAAAGCCCGCCCGGAGGCCGGGCAGGCCGAACAGTTTGGTGAGCGACCGGACGACGATCGTTCCGGGCTGACCCGCCACCGACGGGCGCTCGGTAAATCCCAGAAAGGCCTCGTCGACGAGCAGAGTCGTTCCCGAGGACCGACACCGTCCCAGGAAGTCCAGCAGATCGCCCGAGTCGTATGCGGTTCCGGTCGGGTTGTTCGGATTGCAGACGATCGCCATCGCGTGTCCGGACGGATCCGATCCGAGGAGGTCCTCGTGCGGGACGAACTCGACGTCAGCCCCTTGCAGGCGGATCTCGCGGGCGTACTCGCCGAAGCTCGGGTACGGCACGAGCACCGACTCGCCGCGTTCGACGACGGTCCCGACCGCGAGCCGGATCCCAGCGAGCCCGCCGGGCGTCGGGACGATCGTCTCGGTCGGACAGCCGACGTACTCGCTTGCGGCGCTCCGGTACTCCGAGTAGTCGTCGGCGGGATACCGCTTTGCCTGCATCAGCGCGCCCTCGTAGACGCCGGCGACCCCCGGCGGCGTCTTCGGGTTGACGTTCGCGCTGAAGTCCGTGATCCCCGGGTCGGCACACCCCCCGTGTGGGACGCGCTCGACCCCACGTGTCGATTCTGGGTTCATACCGGCCCAAGATGACGGGGGGATTAGAACCGTTCGGAAGTGACAACGGATGCGATTTGCAGGTCTCCCAATCGGTTGACGTTGACCGCGAGTCCGAGACGGTCGCTCACCCACACCCGTTCGTCCCCGTCGCCGACCACGTTCAGCCCCGACGGCGCGACTTCGCGTCCCTCGCGTATGAAGCTCGTATCGACGCTGACGCCCAGTTCGAGCTTTCGCTCGACCGGCACGCAGACCGTAAGCGACCCGCTCTCGTAGGCGGCGAGCGCTGCCCGGACGTCCGCCGGCGTGAGCAGCGGGAGATCCGCCGTGACGGTCAGGGCCGGCGTCCCGAGACGATCGAGCGCCGCCGAGAGGTCGGGAACGTAGCCATCGCCGGGCGTCTCGACCACCCGAACCCGCCCGTCGAGGTGCGCGCGCGTCTCGGGGGTGTGTGGCGACGGAGCCGCGTAGACGGTTCCGGCGACCGGCGAGATGGCATCGATCACCCGGTCGACCATCGGCTCCCCGTCCACCTCTACGAGCGGCTTCTCGCCCCGTCCGAGGCGGGTGCCCAGCCCGCCACACATCACCAGAGCGTCCACGCGACCACCCCCGCGTGCAGCGCGACGACCCGTCCGAGTTCGTTCGCCGCGCCCAGCACGTCGCCGCTTATTCCTCCTAATCGCCGCCTCGACCACCGCCCGACCAGAGCGGCCACACAGCCCGCGCCCGCGACCGCCGCGAACGCCGGGACCGAGAGGACGGCGACTGGGAGGACGACGGCGATCGGGCTGGCGAGCGCTCGCCGGCCCTGGCCGAGAAATCGCGAGCCCATACCCTCGTGGGCCGGTTCGCCGACACAGACCAGAAGCGCCATCCCGAACTTCGCGCCGACCTCGCTTGCGAGAACGATCCCGGCGGCGACGAAAAGCGGGAGGGACGCGAGCGCGAGGCCGGCGAGCGCCAGTCCCACGAGAACGAGCCCGAGCGCGAGGATCGCCCCGACGCCGGTGGTGGTGTCGCGCATGACCTCACGGCGTTTTTCTTCGCCACCGTGGACGACCGCCGCGTCGCCCAGATCGGCGACGCCGTCGGCGTGGTTGACGCCGGTGAGCAGGTAGACGGCGAGGAGGTACGCGAGCGCGACCGTCGGAGCCGGAGCCGGAACGAGAAGCGAGAGACAGAGCAGCAGCCCGATGAGGTAGCCCGCGAGCGGGAACGCCCCGGGAGTTCGGCGAAACGCCTCCCAGCTGCGCTCGTCGCCCCCGACGGGAAGCCGGGTGAGAAAGCCGAGTGCGCCACGCAGGGCGGCTAGAGCCACAGGCTCACCCCCGCGAGGGAGTAGGACAGAACGCCCGCGAGCGCGACGATCCGCACGCCCCGGCGGGCGTCGCCGAGCGTCGGCAGTCTTCTCGACCCGTTCAGGACGTAGACGCCGGGCTTTTCGAGGCGCACGTCGAGAACGACGGAAAGGGTGGCCATCGGCCAGCCGGAGTTCGGCGAGGGCGGGACGCGCGCCCACCGGCGGGCGGCGAAAAGCGCCCGCGGTCGGCCGGCCGCGAGCGCGATCACGAGCCCGCTCGCGCGCGCGGGCAGCCACATCGCGAGATCGTCGAGGCGCGCGCTCGCCGCTCCGTGGGGTTTCCCGGGGTAGCCGAGCATCGAATCGAGCGTGTTGACGGCCTTGACCCACGCTGCCCCGCCGGCGGCGAGCGAAAGCGAGAGCGGCGCGAGCAGACAGAACGCCATCAGGGGTGCGACCAGCCCGTCGGCGAGGTTCTCGGCGGCACTTTCGACGGCGGCGCTTCGCACCTCGCCCGCCGACAGCTCGTCGGTCTCACGCCCGGCGAGTGCGCACAGTCCCTCGCGGGCGCTCGCGAGATCCCGCTCGCTCGCCTCGCTCACCTCGCGGGCGGTCTCCAGCAACATGCGGAGGCTACTCGAGACGAACAGGACGGTTCCGGCGGCGACGATCCCCGCGAACGGGTCGAGGCGGGCGGCGAACGCGACGGCGCCCGCCGCCGCGCCCGCAGCGAGCGCCGGGAGGGCGAGGGCGACGACCAGCCCCGCGGCTCGGGGCCGGGTCCACTCGCGGTCTGCCAGTCCGACCAGCCGGCCGAGCCACGCCACTGGATGGGCTTTTCGCGGCGGCTCTCCCACCGCCAGTTCGAGCCCGACCGCGAGTGTGAGCGCCGCGAGCGCGTGGTTCATGCTTCGAGCAGGGTGGGGACGTCCGAAAGCGAGGCGCCGCCGAGGAGGATCGCCCGGCCCCCGCACGCTTCGATCCCGCCGTCGGCCGTGGGGGAGTCTCCGACGTGCGTGAGGTCCGCGACCTCGACGCCGAGCTCCGTGGCGATCGCCTCGAACGCCTTCGGGTGGGGTTTCCGCCAGCCACAGCCGACGCTCGTGACGACCGCGTCGAACGCGTCGTCCAGATCCGCGCGGATCAGGGTTCGAGAGACGAGCTCCGGCACGCTGCAGTTTGAAAGCAGGCCGACCGGCCCGCGTTCGCGGGCGGCCTCGATGGCCTCGCGAGCGCCCGCGCGCGTCTCGACCTCGGGGTCGAACGCCGCGACGACCGCCCGGCGCGCGGCGTTCTCCGGGACCGAGACCCCGTGTACCGAAAGCGTCCGGGCGACGTGGGCGGGAAGCGGCACCTCCGCGCCCTCGGGGGCGTCGACGTGCGGGGTTCCGTACAGCTCCTCCCAGTCGTCCGGAACCGCGACGCCACGGGCGTCGAGTTCGGCGGCGATCGCTCGCGCAGGGTTCGCCGGCTCGGGCGCACGGACGAGCGTGCCGAAGAGGTCGAAGCTGACTGCCACGCGAGTGTAATTAGCGAAAGCGAACTTGAATGGATCGGTGGGGGGCGCTCAGCGAATGACGTTCGATTCGAGATCCCGCGGGAAGTACGTCAGCCATTCGATTCCTCCTTCGGTGATCGCGATCGTATCCGAGTGGCGATACCCGGCCTCGTCGGTGTAGATCCCCGGCTCGATCGTGTAGACGTGCCCCGGCCGCATCGCGCCGTCTCCCTCGTCGTAACTCGTGTGTTCTGACGCACAGTGGTCGGTCCAACCCCGGTCGATGTACGGCGGTTCGTGGCCCGCCAGTCCGATGTTGTGGCCGACGTGGTGCTGTGCGAGCTCGGTGATCCCCTGTTCCTCGAAGTAGCTCCAGACCGCCTCGTCCACGTCATCGAGGGGGACGCCGGGGCCCAGCGACTCGATGGCGATGTCCTGGGCTTCGAGCATGAGTTCGAAGTAGTGGCGCTGGTCTTCGGTGGGTTCGCCGACGAACGTCGTCCG